>JAHEOB010000087.1 GCA_018610095.1 Halothece sp. MAG | reverse complement strand
TATTGTTGCTAAGGTCAATAACCAAAAGATCGTGATACTATAAAATTAATTCAATATTCCTAAAAGGAATTACGTCAGTGTTTTTAACAACTAGACTTTTATCATTAAGTGCAACTACCTTATTGTTAGCAGGGTGTATCGGAATTTCCCAAACCTCTATTGCAGAAACTGGCAAGTGGGTTCGCTTGCAACCAGCCACGCCCGAACGGACAATGGGAGAATTTCGCAATCAATTTGCTTTTGCAACCCTAAAAGATGATGGTTCAGTTGTTAGTTGGGGATTTTTAGGAATCACCAAGGGCAATACCTGTACTGTGTTTGAGCAACTTAATTCTGATGTAGTAACCTTGGCAAGTCCGTTCGTTCAATCCCAGCCCTAATTTGTGACACTCTGCTTGCCTCAGAGGAAACGTTACTCATTTTAGTTATTAACCGAATCGATTAGTTGGTATTGGATTATGTTTTATTTTCAAAGTTCAATCATTTCTCTGGGCGCAAGTCTCAGTATGATTCTTGGTTTACCATTGGGTTGTGCTACAATTCCTATTACTACTTTCCATAATCATCAAGATGATAGTAAGAAAGTAGAAGCCAATGAAATTGCCCAAGTTGATCACGCTCTCAAGTGGAATCATGCAGAACTGCTTCATCAATTAAAAGGTCATCAAGAACAAGTAACCCTGTTAGCGTTTACGCCAGAGGGAGAACAGTTAGCGACAGCTAGTTCTGATGCCATTCGCATTTGGAATGTCGAATCTGGGGAATTGTTACATGAGTTAGACGGACATTCTGCTGCTACCAATGGCGGGGAAATGAAAGCTCCCATCAGCGACATCGCGTTTAGCCCTGATGGTAATGTCCTCGCCACCGCTAGTTGGAGTCAAGGAATAAGTGCAGAAGATTCTCTCATTTTATGGGATGTTAAAACAGGCACGCCACGCCAAAAATTAGCAGGAGAACAAGGTTGTCGCGATATTGCCTTTACTCCTAATAGTGAGCAAATTTGGGCAGCTTGTGGTCGGAATGTCCAGCTTTGGTCACTGCAAGATGGAACGCAAACCCAAACCGTTGGTGAAAAACCAGCACAAGTTGTCGCATTAACACCAGATGCTGCCACCTTAGCAACGGTTGATGCCAATTTTACCGGGAATGAAAACAGTCGCCAAGTTAAACTGTGGGATATAACGGCAAATTCTCCCCAACTTAAAGGAACTTTATCCAGTACCGATGTCATTGAGGCAGCACAGTTTAGCAATGATGGTGAGACACTGATTACACAAAATTTTGCTGTTCAAGATGCTACAGGTTCCTTAGGACAAGTTGAGGTGTGGGATTGGCAACGTCGTCTAAGTCGCTATAGCCATCCCTACTCAGGAGATTTTCCTGCTAGTTTGAGTTCCGATGGAACATTGTTAGCAGGAGAATTTTTTAAAGCGGGCATTTTAATTGATATTGAAGGCAATCCCATTGAGCATAGCATTTCCACTAGACAACAAGGTAGTGCCAGCGCGATCGCGCTGAGTCCGAGCAATGACATCTTAGCTTGGGCAGGACAACCGCCGACATTCCCTTTTCCGATTATCCGTTTATGGAAAGCTAGTGCAACTTCCCAAAATTCTGGAGAAGAAGATCATCACAGAGATTATGAAACAATTCATCTTCCAGATTCCAGCATTACCGAACAACCAGAAGTATTTGCTCAAAACACTTATGGGTTACAAGAAACTTCTGGTTCCACCCAACAAACCATTAGCAGTGAACAACCGCAACCTGATCAGAAAATTATTACACTGACGCAAACTAACTTGAAAGATGACTCGGTAGCAGCCATACGCTATCGTTTAGAATTTACACAAAAAAGTGATCACCGCTGGGAATTAACTTGGGTTGGTCGTCAACAACAATGTCGCCGTGGCCCTACCGAGCCCAATGAGTGGACACCTGAACTGTGTTTATAAGTAATTGATCTCAGTGATGGATGAAACAGAAGGGAAACTGTTACTTATTCTGATACTACATTCAATAATGCAATAAGTCCATAGGAGAGTCCGCAAAAATACTCGCTTAATGTTATTAATGTAGATAATCTAACAAAGATTAGTTGATGACTCCTTAGGCTTTAAATACCTAACTGCTAACAATCTGCAAGCTGGAGCATTTTTCCCACTTACTTCAGCGTCCAATAATGGAGTCTAAGGATAATCATTAACTGATTTGATGAGCGAATTGTTCACTGGAGTTCCTATTCCTTCTTTTCTATCGTTCTGTAATTGGCTAATAGATTATAACGTTGCAGAAATTGTAAATTATCGGGAGTTACTAAACTCCGCAATTCTTCTACTTTATCTAGCAAATCCATTTCCCAATGACATTCTTCTTTCAAAACGTTTAAATAACGTTCACGCTTCTCATCATCATTTTCTTGCTTTAGCAAATAAATCGCTAAATTTATTTTCGATAAACTACTCCTTAAATCTTGAAAAAAATTACTAAATAATTCTTCTTCAAGTTCTCGAGTTTTTTGAAGCTTTTCTAATTGTTTCTTGAGGGAATCAATTTGTTGATTGCCTTTCGATGGTAAATGTTGAAGCATTTGTGATTGTTTTTTTAAACGACTATCAATCGCTTTCAAAAGTTCCTCATTTGTAAAGGGTTTCAATAAATAATCATCTGCGCCCAGTTCCATTCCTTGCCGATAATATTGATGAGAATCTTTAGCTGTTAAAAAAACAAAAGGAATCAAACTGGTTTCAGGGCTTTTCCGTAAAACATCCAAGACCGTAAAGCCGTCAATGTCAGGGAGCATTACATCGCAAATAATTAAGTTAGGGTGATCGGTACTAGCTTGTTGAATTCCCTGTTGCCCTGTTTCTGCTTGAAGAACTTGAAATTGTTTTCTCTCCAGCAAATTAGCAATGCTTTCACGAGTGGCAACTTCCTCATCGATTACTAAAATTGTTTGTTCCATGAATGATTCCTACGTCAATCCAATTTAAATTATCAAATTGTGTCTATTTTTATTGTAAATTCAATCGTTTCTTTTCGGAAAGAGTGACTGTGATCTCAAGTAAAGTGAGAATCTTAGGTTGATTTTTTTTGATCTCATTTAAGATTAGAGTAGGGTTAACTATGGTATCCTATCCATCGTAAGCGATCGCAGTTGTCCTTGTACTGGTGTGCCAATAGGAATAGTGTAATTAGTAATAAAAATGAGTCAAACGGAAAACTATACTCAATTTACCAATCCTGAGGACAAGTTTGAACAGGATGCACAAACCGCATTGGGGCAATTAAGGAATGATATCCAAGATATATCAACGATCGCAAGTAAGGGGCAATTGTCTAGTCTCCAACAAGTCGGGGAAACCAATATTGGATCCCGTCGCCGTCAGAATGAGGATTATTTTGGCATTGAATCCCATTATATTCAACAAGAAACGCCAGAAGGGACAAGGAGTTACTTGCGGGGCTTGTATATCGTTTGTGATGGGATGGGAGGTCATTCTGCAGGTGGGGTTGCTAGTGCAATGGCTGTGGAAGTTTTACAGCAATATTTTCAAACTCACTGGCAAAAGGAATTGCCTGACGAAAAAACGATTCGCCAAGGGATTTTATTAGCCAATGAGAAAATTCATGAAATCAATCGCGGAAAATCGCGATCAGGGGCGGGGCGGATGGGAACAACCTTAGTCATGGTAATGGTGCAAAATGCACAAATGGTGGTTGCTCATGTCGGTGATTCTCGTGCTTACCGCCTTAATCGCAATGGCAAGCTACAACAATTAACCCAAGATCATCAAGTGGCACAACGAGAAATCAATAAAGGGGTTCCTCCTCAACAAGCTTATCAGCTTCCCCATGCTCATAAGTTAACCCAAGCTCTAGGACCTTGTAACAATAGTCAACTTCGTCCCGAAATTCAGTATTTTAACATCAAAGAAGATGCCTTACTGGTATTATGCAGTGATGGCTTATCAGATGGGAATTTATTAGAAAAGTATGGTGCTAGCTATCTCTTGCCCCTGTTTGAGTCACAAGCCCATTTGAAAAAAGGTTTGTCAGAGTTAATTCATTTTGCGAATCAAACCCATGGTCACGATAATATTACTGCAGTGCTAGTTAAACTTTTAGTCAAAAGTAATTGGGAAAATGGCTAACTTAATTCCCCATATTGCTATGACACTGGGTGATCCGGCAGGGATTGGCCCCGAAATTATTTTAAAAAGTCTTGCTAAGGAAACACTCGGGGAAACTTGTCATATCAGTATTATCGGAACGCGATCGCTGCTAGAAAAAACTTATCAGAGGCTATCAGCGACGACTACCTTAGCCCATCCCGATCAACTTTCAGTATGGGATGTTCCGTTATCGGAGTCGGTGTTAGAAGATATCCACATTGGAGAAGGGAATCAAGCCAGTGGGGCAGCGAGTTTTGCCTATTTAAAAACGGCGATTCGAGAAACCCTTGCTGGCCATTTTGATGGCATTGTCACAGCCCCCATTGCCAAATCCTGTTGGAAGTTAGCGGGACACCATTACCCTGGGCAAACCGAAGTTTTAGCGCAATCGGCAGGGGTGGATCAATTTGGGATGTTGTTTGTGGCGCGATCGCCCTATACGGGTTGGACGTTACGCACCCTTCTGGCAACGACTCATATTCCGCTGCAAGCTGTTCCTGAAACCCTGACACCGCAATTAATGACGGAGAAATTGGAATTACTCATCAATACGCTGAAACAAGATTTTGGCATTGCATTTCCTCGAATTGCTATTTCTGGATTAAATCCCCACAGTGGCGAAGGTGGGCAAATAGGAAGCCAAGAACAGGAGTGGCTTTTACCGTGGTTAGAAAATGCCCGTAACCAATATGAGAATGTCGAACTGATAGGATTAGTTCCCCCTGATACGCTGTGGGTGAAACCGGGGTTAGCTTGGTTTCAAGATGCTAATGTCGCCACAGCAGATGCTTATTTAGCTTTGTACCATGATCAAGGATTAATTCCGGTGAAATTGATGGCATTTGATCAGGCGATTAACACCACTATTGGGTTACCTTTTATTCGTACTTCCCCAGATCATGGTACTGCCTTTGATATTGCCGGGAAAGGCATTGCAAATTGTGCCAGTTTCCAAGCAGCGATCAAGTTAGCAGTGGAATTAACGCAACAACGCTTTAGTCAAGAGTGATAGAAAGAAATGAAATGGGAAGAACTGTGTCAAAATCAACAATTACAAGATTTACCATTCAAAATTGAATTAAATAAATGGGGTCAAATTGTCATGAGCCCTGTTAAAATTAAACACTCTTTTTATCAGGGTAGAATTCAACGCTTATTAGAATCTTTTTTACAATCTGGGGAAGTCATGCCAGAGTGCGCCATTAATACCACAGATGGTGTCAAAGTCGCTGATGTGGTTTGGTGTTCTAATCAACGATTTAGCCACATTGAAGAAGAGATTTCTGCTTCAATTGCCCCTGAAATTTGTATAGAAGTGAAATCCGATAGCAATACCATTGCCGAAATTGATATTAAAAAAGAATTCTATTTCGAGGCAGGTGCTAAGGAAGTTTGGTTATGCAATGAAAACGGTGAAATGACATTTTATAATCCGCAAGGGGAATTAAAGCAATCGGAATGGGTGCCCAACTTTCCTGATGTAATTCAACGATAAGATTGTCCCATTGCACTTGTTAAAATTAACTTTAAATTGGTCACAATCGGGAGAATGATTATGAAAGCATTGGTTGCAGGGGCAACTGGAGAAACTGGACGGCGAATTGTACAAGAATTAATTAATGCCAATATTCCAGTGCGAGCCATGGTGAGAAACTTAGAACGTGCTAAAGAAATCTTACCGTCAGAAGCAGAATTAGTGGTAGCCGATGTATTAAAGCCCGAAAGTTTACGCAGCGCGATCGCGGATTGTACTGTGGTGTTATCGGCAACTGGAGCGCGTCCCAGTTTTAACCCCAGCCTGCCTTATCAAGTGGATTATCAAGGAACAAAAAATTTAATTGATGTTGCCAAAGCCAATAATATTGAACAGTTTGTCATGGTGTCTTCGCTGTGTGTTTCTCGCTTTTTCCATCCGCTGAATTTATTTTGGTTAATTCTGTATTGGAAAAAACAAGCAGAACAATATCTGCAACAGAGTGGTTTAAGCTATACCATTGTGCGACCAGGGGGACTCAGAAACGAAGAAAATCATAGCGCGATCGTGGCATCCTCAGCAGATACTTTATTTGAAGGAAGTATTCCTCGTAGTAAGGTAGCACAAGTTTGCGTGGCAGCCCTTCAACAATCCCAAGCTAAAAATAAAATCGTCGAAGTTGTCGCTCAACCCGAAGCTTCCTCTAGAAATTGGGAAGAATTATTTGCTCAAGCCTAATCCTTGAGGTTTTAGTCTGGTAATTAATTAGCCAAAAAAAAAGATTCGTTAAATCGATTACATTTTTACCATGAACGACTATTCCAGAATAGATAACATCACCTTGCCTAGTCTCGGAATATGATTCATCCACGGGAAATTGACCCGTGGTGTTATAGCTTAAGTTTCTGTAGCAGCTTGGAATGAGGTTTGATGGTTGGAGCGGGCAAGTACGATAAGCCAGCAACTAACCATGCAAACAGCAAGGATAATGACATAAGGTAGGAACATACTCAATCCGAAACCTGCTGCAACGTTCCCTGCTAGCCAAGGGAAGAGTGCTTTTCCTAAGCTGCTTAAGCTGGCAATGAAGCTGATAGAACCCATCAGGAGATGTTCTGGCATAACGTTGGAAAGGAATGAGAATGCTGTGGGTAAGATGGGACCTAAGCAGAAGCCAATCAGCAATAATGCCAACCCATTGGTCACAGTGAAGGAAAAGAGGTTGAAGATTAACAGTCCGCAAATAGTGCCGGCTACAGAAATGTTGATAATCCCTTTGCTTCCTAATCGATTAGCAAGGGGAGCAATACCAATACGACCTACAGTTAAGCCTAACCAATAGCCACTAACAAGCCAGCCAGCTAAGGTAGTACTTTCATCCCGATATTCGGTGAGAAAGCTATAGCTCCAGTTCCCTAAGCAGATTTCTGCGCCTCCGTAGAACAGAAGAAAGAAGGCGAATATCCACACAAAGCGGAATTTCAATGGGCTTTCCACTGGGACGTCTTCAGAAATATCTTCATGGGAATTGGCAGTGGTTGCGGGGTTGGCATCTGCTTGGGTAAATAGCCCACGCAGACTTAGTAACAGAGATAGACTAATCGCTGCGATGAGAAAGTAGATGATGTTCCAACTAATATCGGCTTCTAACAGTTGCGAAGCGATAAAGGGAGTAACTAATGCCCCGACACCATAGAAAGCATGCAGGTAATTCAATAGAGCAGTTTTATTGGAGAAATTGGTAAGATGGGTATTTAACGCTGCCTCGAGGATAGCAACGCCAAATCCTAGTAATAAGGGAACCCCAATAAGAACATATAGAGGGGGACGGCTGCAAAATAGCAGAGTACCAGTCAGGAAACTGATGTTCCCCAGCAGCATGAAGTTAACATTACCGAGTTTGCGAGATAAGAAGTTACAATTAATAGCAGCAATTAGATAACCAAGCGAGCCTGCGAGGAATGCAAAGCTGAGAATGCCTTTATCGACATGATAATAGTCACCCCAACGGGGAATTAACACCCCGACAACCGCATCATTGGCTCCAATTAAGATGAAGGTGATAAAGGCAAACGCTAGTTGTAGCTTGATACGCCATTGCCCAATCAGACCAACTGGTGCCTGTTGTGAAGTTTCATTAAGCTGACTTTCAGTTTCTTGGTTATTAGTTGTATGATTGGCATATATTGAAGAAGTATTTTGGTCTTGTTCTGGTTTCTGTTGTTCTACATTGGTTTCAGTTTCTAATGGGGTGGCTGAATTAAAATCGGAAGCGGTCATTTCGTGATTTCCCTCCTTAGTAGCTCACTACCAATTTGTAATATCTTCAATTATTCTAGAGTCTAATTTTCTTGATTGTGTCGTTTTTTAGGAAAAGAATTAATAAGTTGTTTTTATAAAATCTGTTGATGGTATAAATAGGGTTTTATTTTTGCCCTATTACAGTCGTAGATCTTAATTTGTTTACTTGTGACTAAGTTAAGTTAGATCTGCCTAATGATACTGCTCAATCAAGGCTCACCTTAACCTCCCATTTTTCACGATTGCTTGTGCTCCACGTCAGTTAGTATGAGTGAGCTTATATGATTGTGAATACTAGCTAGCACTAGCAATATTGAGAGGTTTTTTGGAATGATATTACACTACTTTCACTAGTCATGCTAGCTTAAAAGCCTTTCCTCGTTAAGGGAGTTCTTGTTAAGAAATTCCTACACTTGCCAAACTGATTATTTATTTTTTATCTTAGTTTGGTTAAACCACTATCAAAGAAATCAAGGAAATAATTAACTTAAGATAGGAATGGAAAGCGTCTGTTAATAGTAATCTGTCAGAGGGTCCCTAGCTAGATGACGATTAAAAGTCCGCTCCGCACAAGCAGAGCAGTTGGCGTGGGTTCCCCCAATTGGCTTACGATACCCCTCAGTTAGCTTAGTTCTAACATCCGTTGAATAGGTTTTAAAGCTGCTAAGCGGATGTCTTCTGAAAGGTTCACTTCTGGTTGACGATGTTTCATTGCCAGATAAAGTTTTTCTAGGGTATTGAGACGCATATAAGGACATTCATTGCAGGCACAACTATTCATGGCAGGAGCCGGAATGAAGGTTTTCTCAGGTGCCGCTTTCTCCATTTGATGAATGATGCCTGGTTCAGTTGCAACAATGTATTCTTGTTGTGGATTCTGTTGACAATACTTCAGTAGAGCGGTTGTGGAACCAATATAGTTAGCGTGGCGTAAAACGGGTTCTTCACATTCGGGATGGGCAATAATTTCTGCTTGAGGATGAGTAGTTCTTAACTGCACGATCGCTTTTTCCGAGAAAGTTTCATGAACAATGCAGCTACCTTGCCACAATACCAGATCGCGTCCGGTTTGCTGTATGACATAGCGTCCTAAATTGCGATCGGGGGCAAAGATGATCGGTTCATCTTCAGGAATTTGATTGATAATTTTCACTGCATTAGAACTAGTACAGATCAAATCACTCATCGCCTTAATATCGGCGGTGCAGTTGATGTAAGACACCACCCAATGGTCGGGATGCTGTGCTTTAAATTGGGCAAATTCCTCCGGTGGGCAACTGTCAGCCAAGGAACAACCGGCTTCTAAATCGGGAATCAAAACCAGCTTATCGGGGTTCAGAATTTTTGCCGTCTCTGCCATGAAATGAACCCCTGCGAACACAATGACATCCGCGTCGGTATTGGCAGCTTTGCGCGATAACCCTAAAGAGTCACCAATGTAATCTGCAATGTCTTGAATATCTCCTTCTTGATAGTAATGGGCGAGAATAACGGCGTTGAGTTCTTGTTTTAAGTCTTCGATCGCGCTAAATAAGTCTCGCGGTAGCCCATTTGCGGTTGATTGTGATGTAACAGCAGTTGTAAACACAGTTGCGTCTAATCTTAAGTCCAATTATGGTTCATTCTACCATATATTATAGTTGATTTTACCAAAAATGTCATAGGGGGGCTTGGGCAACAAAAATTGCTCTTAGCGGGGCAGGGTAGCCTTCAATCGTCTTGCGATGATCATTGGGGTCTAAAAAATTTTCGAGGGAAAACGAATTGATCCATTCTGTGCGACGTTGTTCTTGAATCGTGGTGGCAGTCACATCCACACATCGAATGGATTGAAAGCCCTGTTGGCTTAACCAATCTTGCAGCGTAGAACAACTGGGAATTGACCAAACATTCCGCATTTTGGCATAGCGATTTTCAGGAACGAGAACTTCTCCATAGTCTTCAGGGATCACAAGAGTTTCTAAGACTAATTCTCCCCCTGGTTTAAGGGTTTCGTATAATGTCTGTAGATGAGCCAGCGGCGATCGCCGATGATACAAAACGCCCATGGAGAACACCGTGTCGAAGGCGTGTAATTTTTCGGGTAAATCCTGTACCCCTAACGGTAAAACATAAGCGTTACACTGAGGTAAATAACGACGGATCGCCTCATACTGCATGACATATAAAATTGAGGGATCAAGTCCTACCACTAACTCAGCCCCCATCCCTAACATCCGTAAGCCGTAATAGCCGTTGCCACAACCCACATCTAAGACGGTTCTCCCGTTTAAAGGGGTAATCTCATTTTCTAATCGTTGCCACTTCCAGTCAGAACGCCACTCGCTATCAATATAGACACCAAATAATTCTATAGGGCCTTTTCGCCAAGGATTCAGTTGTTTTAATCCCGTTTTTAACATCTCACGAGTCGTGTCATCGGTATCTTCCCCACGCCCAATTTTGACTTGTTGTTGTAGCTCAATCACACTAGGCTGTAAACTGGGAAGGCTTTGAACAGCGTCTTGCCATTCCCAAAAATGGCCATGTCGCTTGGGTTGTAAGGCTTGCTCTACCTGTTCAGGAAGTATCTCTAGCCACCCTGCAGCGCGAGATTGCGCAAGTTGATCGTAGAGGGGTTGATAGTTAAACATAGTTGATTGTTTCTAAATCACTTGATGAGGAACCATCCAGAATCAGCGATGACAGACAATGGCAAATGTTGGCGATGAAATTCAAGCTGGGAATGCAAACTGGTCTTTTGGTGGTGACGTTAGCCAATCGTTTGATCAGCATATCACTAACTCGATTCCCTTATATGACACGACCCATGAATTAGGTGTAAGTCTTTCCGACTTTTTTTTGAGCAATGGATCAGTATGCTACGATTTAGGTTGCTCCACAGGAACATTGCTGGCTCGCTTAGCCAACCATCATGACGGGAAACGGGTGCAATTCATTGGGATTGATGGAGAAACGGAGATGGTGCAACAGGCACAACGGGTTTGCCAAAACTTTTCTAATGTGGAAATTCGTTGTGAAGATGTCGTGGATTTAGAGTTGGAAAAGGCAGATTTAATTATTGCCTACTATACGATGCAATTTATTAAACCAAAATATCGTCAACCCTTATTTGATCGCATCTATCAATCCCTCAATTGGGGGGGTGGTTTTTTACTGTTTGAAAAAGTTCGCAGTCCCGATGCCCGTTTTCAAGATATGATGACAACCCTCTACAACGATTATAAATTAGCACAGGGTTATTCTGGCGATGAAATTATTGCTAAAAATCGTAGCTTAAAAGGAATTTTAGAACCTTTTTCCACTGCAGGAAATTTAGGATTACTACAACGAGCTGGATTTGTTGATATTACAACTGTAATGAAATATATTTGCTTTGAAGGATTCTTAGCGATTAAATAGGAGGTTTAGAGATGATTGTAGCAACATTTTATAAATTTATTGATTTAGACAATGTTGAACAATTGCGCGATCGCGCTCGTAATAAAGCCCAATCTTTAGCGATTAAGGGAACCATTTTACTTGCAACTGAAGGGATTAATGTTTCGATTGCAGGGGAAGAAAGTAATATCCATCATTTTTTAGACTTTCTCAAACAAGAGGAACGCTTAGTTGATATTAAGCCTAAATTTTCTTATAGTGAAAACCAGCCGTTTCACCGTTTAAAAGTTAAAATCAAGCCCGAAATTATTACCATGGGTGTGGCAGATGTTGAACCCCAAATTAAAACCGGACAACATGTCGATCCCGAAACTTGGAATGAGATTATTTCCGATCCGGAAGTGTTAGTGATTGACACTCGCAATGAATATGAATATAAAGTCGGAACGTTTCAGAATGCCATTTCTCCCAATACAGATAAATTTCGGGAATTTCCAGAATTTGTCGAGCAAAATCTCGATCCCAATCAACATCAAAAAATTGCCATGTTTTGTACCGGAGGCATACGCTGTGAAAAAGCCAGTGCCTATTTACTCGAAAAAGGATTTGAAGAAGTTTATCAACTCAATGGTGGCGTTATTAACTATTTGCAAACCGTTTCTTCAGAAGACTCTTTATGGCAAGGAGAATGTTTTGTTTTTGATTCTCGGGTGGCGGTTAATGACAACTTAGAAACCGGCAATCACGAAATGTGTTACGGATGTCGCCATCCTTTATCAGAAGCGGATCGTCAATCAGAAAAATATCAACCGGGAATTTCTTGTCCT
>JAHEOB010000086.1 GCA_018610095.1 Halothece sp. MAG | reverse complement strand
CCGGTTTAGGGGATGCTGGAGACTGCGCTTTTGGAACTTAATACTCCACAGGAGGAATGATGAGTGAACGTGATGGCTTTGGCAATGGTTTTGTGTTAGGAACATTGGTGGGCGGCGTTATTGGTGGCGTCATTGGCGCGATCGCGGCTTCCCATCAAAAATCTAAAGACAATGCCCTCTCTGCAACGGCAGAGCATTCTAAAGACTTAGAAAATGGTGAAAGTATTGAATCAGCCCGTCGAAGTTTAGAAGAGAAAATTAGCCAACTGAACGTTGCCATTGATGATGTGCGTCAGCAATTAGGAACAACAGAATCCAATTCTACTCAAGATTAATGGAAAATTCTATTGACAGCTACGTAAAAATGTTATAATTTGTAACAGAGGTAACAAAAATATTACTCAACACACCACAAAACCGTTGCGTTCGAGCATTCTTGCTTAAAGAGACAATAACGAGACATTAAGAGGAAAATGATACCTTTAACCATTGCACTAGTAGCTGCATTCATCGCTATTTACTTTTATTTCAATACGAAAGAAGAGATGTTAAAAATTGCAGCAGGATTAGTCGCTGTTTTATCTCTCCTCTCTGGCTTGTGGTTTGCTCCTTTAGTCGTCAAAGTATTGGTGGTCTTAACTCCTTTTGTGGGTGAGAAATTGCAATGGTAACACTCACCCTGCCAAATCCTTATCATCAGGTTTTTCTTGCTCAAGCTGCTGTTGTAGCCACTCAATTTCGTTTTGAATCATAAAAAGATAGCGCGTCCAAGCAACACTAAAATAGTAATCTTGGGGTTGGGGTTGTTGCTTTTCTTGATGTAAGCGCGTTTGGCAAACCTCCAACCTTTTTTTTATCAAATCAATTCGCTGTTGCGGTTTGACATAGCTAAAAAAGACGAATTTAATCATAAAGCGCGATCGCGCATTCACCCAACTCTCTTTAGGGTGTTCTAGCATTTTTTCTTGAAACCGTCTCTGTCCTTGCTCTGTAATCGAATAGATTTTACGTTTGCCACCCCCTTCTCCTTCTGTAATGGAGAGGGTGAGAAAGCCCTGCTGTTCTAAACGCTTCAATAACGGATAAATCGCCCCGTAATTGACACTAATACAACCACTAATAAACCGTTCCAATTCCTGCTTGAGTTGATAGCCATGTTGGGGTTGTTTTTGTAGCAATCCCAGGGTTGCAAGTTCTAACATTAGATATATCAGTTTGTTAGTATCAGCCTGTTATACTGAAAAGATAAATTATGATTTTAATTCTAAATTAAGGATCATAACTTTCAATATGATGATGGAATCCTGAATTTAATCCATTAATTGGAGGGTGTTAAATACCACTTAGGATTCGCTATAAAGTACCATTATGTCTTACTCCTCTCAATCTGATCAAACCCCCAATCAACAACAAGATGATGCGAATG
This sequence comes from Halothece sp. MAG, assembly GCA_018610095.1. Lineage (GTDB taxonomy): Bacteria > Cyanobacteriota > Cyanobacteriia > Cyanobacteriales > Rubidibacteraceae > Halothece. The sequence goes on along the minus strand of JAHEOB010000086.1, from coordinate 2,300 downwards.
AGGCAAATCCCACCTCATCAGAAATCCTACCAGTGGAAGGGAATAGCTCACAGCCCAATGAATTCCCCCGTTATTGGCGTCAAGGGCTCATTGCCTTAGGGATACTTGCGATACTGGGCGGTATCTTTTGGGGAACGCGTTACGTTTTGATCAATCGCTCGGAACCGCCTGCCTCTGCTCAACAGGAATCAGCAGGCCCACAAGCAACGCCAGTTAGATTACAACAATTACAATCTCAAACCATTATTGATCGTTCTCAGTTTCTGGGTCGCTTAGAAGCTCAAGAGCGAGTCGTAGTTCGCCCAGAAACCCAAGGGCGCATCACCGAAATTCTTGTGGAATCAGGTCAACAAGTGGAGACGGGAATGCCCATCGCCCAACTGGAACAAGAACGCAGCCAAGCGCAACTCCGCAGAGCGCAAGCAGATGTAGCTTCAGCGCGATCAGCAGTGGAAACAGCGCGTAGTGAACTCGCTTCCCAACAATCGCAAGTGCAACAAGCTCAAAGTGAATTGGAACTGCAACGAGAAGAGTACCAACGGACGCAATTTTTAGTGGAACAGGGGGCACAAAGTGAGCAGGAACTGGATCGGGCACGGCGCGATCGCGATCAGGCAAAAGCGCAATTAGAATCGGCTCAACAACAAGTAGAAGCAGCGCGATCGCGCTTAGAAGAAGCTAAGGGAAACCTTGAACGAGCCCAATCAGATGTGGAAGTGATTCAAGAAGATATCCAAGATACCCGTGTCGTTGCTCCTATTAGTGGCACAGTGGGAGATGTTCCTGTTAAGGTGGGTGACTTTCTACAAACTGGTGATTCCATTGCCAAGATTAGTCAAAATAATGTTTTAGAACTCCATATTCAGATTCCTACTGAGCAAGCCCAGCAACTGGAAAAGGGATTAACTGTGCAGTTAGAAAACCCTAATACCGATAAAAAACTGACAACTGGACAGATTAGTTTTATTTCGCCACAAGTCGAATCTAATTCCCAATCGGTGTTAGCCAAAGCGGTTTTTTCCAATTCCAACGGGCGTTTACGGGATGATCAAGTGGTTAGAGCAAATGTGATTTGGGAGGAACAAACGGGGGTTTTAGTTCCGACAAAAGCCATTTCTCGGTTAGGGGGTCAAACCTTTGTCTTTGTTGCAGAAGAATCTGAGGAAGGAAAATTAATTGCAAGGCAAAAATCTGTAGAACTTGGAGATATTCAAGACAATAGCTATCAAGTGCTCTCAGGTCTAAAAGCTGGGGAAACCATTATCACTTCTGGCATTATGCAGCTATCTGATGGGGATTCCATTATTCCAGAATCTCAAATGCAGCAGATGGGTGATCAGGGCTAACCCTTGATGAGGTGAGGGGAAGGTTTTTGCTAAGACACCAAGCTCATAGAATCCATGTTCGTCAACTTTTTTATTAAACGGCCTGTTTTTACCAGTGTCGCCTCGCTCATTATTTTATTGTTGGGAGCGATTAGTATTCCCATTTTGCCAGTGGCCAAATTTCCAGATATTAGCCCCAAACAAGTTAGTGTCAGTGCTAACTATACAGGAGCAGATGCGGAAACGGTGGAACAAACCGTTACCAATGTTTTAGAACGAGAAATTACTGGTGTTGATGGGATGCGCTACATGAGCTCCACTAGCAGCAACAATGGCGCCAGTTCCATTACAGTTACATTTAGAGCGGATCGGGATCAAGATCAAGCAGCGGTTGATGTTCAAAATCGCGTTTCCCAAGCAGAACCTTTTCTTCCGCAAACGGTCATTGAAAATGGGATACAGGTCAGTAAAGAGCAAAATAGCCTCTTAATGACCTTTGGTATTTTTTCCGAAAATGGGGAATTTGACAATCTATTTTTAAGTAACTATACCGATTTATTTATTGTAGATGCCCTAGAACAGGTGGATGGTGTTGGAGATGTGCAAATTTTTGGGGAACGGGAATATGCCATGCGGGTGTGGCTTGATCCCAATAAACTAGCCAGTCGCGATTTAGTTGCCCAAGATGTGGTTCGTGCTCTGCGAGAGCAAAATATTCAAGTTGGTGTGGGGCAAATTGGACAACCCCCCATGCCTGAGGATCAACGCTTCCAAATTGGGGTACGCGCCGATAGCCGTCTGGAAAGTGTCTCCGAATTTGAAGAGGTAGACGTTGCTTCTAATGATAATGGCACACTCACCAAAATTAAAGATGTTGGGCGAGTGGAATTAGGGGCTCAAAGCTATAGCTCCTTCCTACGATTTCGCGGTAATCAGGCTGTGGGATTAGGCATTCGACAAGTGCCAGGCAGTAAT
>JAHEOB010000085.1 GCA_018610095.1 Halothece sp. MAG | reverse complement strand
TTGTGGCATATCCCGCTTGAATTAATTTATTCCCAAAGGGAGAGGAGTCACGAAGTGTCGTTAGAGCTTTCTTGCGTTTGTTGTAATTGGTATTGGTTGATGTCATACTTAGTGGGATTTAGATAAATTAGGTATCAATCTCGCGAGGAGTTGTCTGTTAGATTAACGTAGTGAATTGCTCTGTCTCTAGGATATCGATTTTTGAGCCCAGAAACGATTGCAATTTGTTAATATCTTGCTTTTGATGACGATTTATTGTAAAAAAACATAGGTAGTCACGGTAAATTGTAAGGGACGTGAGGAACAAAAAGCAGACACTAGGCTTATTACTCATGGGAGTGATTTTCCTGTGGGGAGGATATCAACAATTACAACGCTGGTTGACTCGCCCTGAGGCAGTGTTAGTGTTAGGAGGGGCGCAAGAACGAGAACGATATGCTGCTAACATTGCTAAAAACAATTCCGATTTAGAGGTATTGGTGTCGTCGGGAAGTCCTCGCTGGTATGCGGAAAAAATTTTTGAAAATCGGGGAATTGAGCGCGATCGCGTTAAACTGGATTATCAGGCTCAAGACACGGTTACCAATTTCACAACATTAGTTGACCAGTTAGAAGCCCAAGAGATTGACAGTGTTTATTTAGTCACCTCAGAAAATCATATGTTCCGAGCCCGAGTTGTGGGGGAAATTGTGTTGGGGAGTCGGGGAATTACTTTCAAACCAGTAACGGTTCCCACCGACGCTCCCCCAGAATCGTTCCCCAAAGTGATGCGAGATGGAGCAAGGGCATTGTTATGGGTAACCACTGGCTATACAGGAGCTAGTCTGGCTCGGCAGTTGCCTCATCAATGGGAGGCTCCTGAATCAAAACATAAGGTTGAACAATCAAGGCATTAAAAGATTTGTTGGGTTGTGTTTTCCAGAAAGAGAGTTGGTTAGCAGAGGGTTTTTGTAATTGGCCACTTTCAATCCATTGTTGCACGATTTGCGTTTGATCTTGCGCGATCGCGACGCCAACGTCCACTAAATCCAAACTGGGAGAAACAATAATCAGGGCATCTCGTTTAGCATGGGGTTCCAGCCATTCCCACTGGGCTTGTTCTAAACTTTCGTTGAGGGCGGTTTTGATATCCCGTGTCATAAAATGACCCGTTAACAATGAATCTCTATTGTTGAACCTTAACCATCAATTGTCAATTCCTCTGCTTCTTTCAGTAATTGCGGATCAGCTTCTAAATATTCTAAAAAGGCGCGTGCCACAACCGAGGGTTGTTTTCCACTGGGATAAATGGCATACCAATTGCGTTGAAGGGGTAAATCTTCCACATCCAAGATGGCAAATAAGCCTGTATCTTTTTCCAAAGTGAGGGTGTGTTGTGATAGCACAGAAATGCCTAACCCCCCTAAAATAGCTTGCTTAATGGCTTCGTTACTGCCTAACTCCAGCCGAACTTGGGGATAGGTTTCATGTTTGTGGAATAATTCTTCCAGTGCCTGACGGGTTCCTGATCCCGGTTCACGCATGATAAAGGGTTCTTTACTCAACCGCTCAAATGGAATATTGCGTTCTTTTGCCAGTGGATGATGGGCTGGGGCAATAGCAACCAAGGGATTTTCCAAAATGCGATGAGAAACGACATCTACGGTTGAGGGGAGTTGGCTGAGAATATACAAATCATCTTGATTTTCGTTCAGGTATTGTAAAATTCCTTCGTGATTGGTGAACCGTAATGACAGTTCCACCCCCGGATATTGTTGACAAAATGGACCAATCATTCGCGGTAAAAAAAATTTGGTGGTAGAAACAGCGCTAAGGTTGAGTTGCCCCTGTTTCAGCCCTTTCATGTCCGCGATCGCGCTTTCAAATTCCCCCAACTCATTAAAAATCCGTTGACAACTGTCATAGAGCGTTTGCCCTGCTTGCGTTAAATATAACCGTTTCCCAATTTGTTCAAATAAGGGGAGTCCCACTGCTTTGGTTAACTGCTTCATTTGCATCGATACTGTGGGTTGGGTTAAAAATAACTCTTCGGCTGCCTTGGTAAAACTGAGATGTTTCGCAGCAACCACAAAAACCCGCAATTGGTGGAGCGTTGCGTTTTTCATTATAGAATTTTCGTTATCGTTAACATACCACATATCAATTTAACATTATATATAAGGCGTATGGGGTTAATAAGCTAGGATAATGGAGCAAAAATCCCTGTAAACCTCCATGACAGTTACTAACTTTCCTGATTTTATTAGTTCACAAGCGCAACGTCTTAGTGAAGCAACGTCTTATCAACTCCTTGAACAAATTCAGCAAACCCCGCTTGCTACCCCTCTATCAGCAACTCCCATCCCAACAACTTATGTTAAACAGGGGCAAGGAAACTTCCCAATGGTGTTGCTACACGGTTTTGATAGTTCCTTAATGGAATTTCGTCGCCTTATGCCGAAATTGGCTACTACAACGAAAACTTGGGCAGTGGATTATTTAGGGTTTGGTTTTACGGATCGCCCTAACAACATCAAAATCACACCAGAAGCGATTAAAACCCATCTTTATTGCTTCTGGCAGCAATTCATTCAGCGTCCGATGGTGTTAGTGGGTGCATCCATGGGAGGCGCAGCAGCTATTGATTTCACGCTCAGCTATCCCCAAATTGTGGAGAAACTCGTCTTAATTGACAGTGCAGGATTAAGCAGTGGCCCAGCTATGGGAAAATTAATGATTCCACCCCTTGATCGCTTGGCAACTGCGTTTCTTCGCAATCCCAAAGTGAGACAAAAAATTAGTGAAAACGCTTATTATGATAAAGGTTTTGCCAATAAAGATGCTCTCTATTGTTCGATGTTACATCTTGCCCATCCCAATTGGTCACGGGCGTTAATTTCTTTTACCAAAAGTGGGGGCTATCATTTTAGCAGTCAACACATTGCTGAAATTAAACAACCAACCTTAATTCTTTGGGGGCAACAGGATCAAATTTTAGGAACCAAAGATGCCACCAATTTTCAAGAAATGATTCCCCATAGTAAACTAGTTTGGATTTCCAAATCAGGACATGTTCCTCATTTAGAACAAGCTGATGAAACAGCTCAAGCAATTCTAGAGGAAATAAACAATTGACAATTTCAGGAAGGAGAATGTCAAAAACTGATTGAAGAAAATTACTTAAGTAGAAAAACGGTTATTTAACAAATCATAAAGTTTGTTTAGTAAAGAAATAATGATTTAGGTTAAAATTAAGTTAAAAGGAAGATTGAAGATAACTTTATTACTCATAAAGAGCTATGTTAATTCTGAATGCGGAAAATGTAAAGGATTGTCAATTTAAAATTGGAAATCAACAGGATTATTCTCAGGGATTACTCTTTTTAAATCGGTTATTCATGGAAATGGGTTTTCATAAAACCAAGGATTTACAACAGGCAATTGAATATGATAAGAGCTTACTTGAACGGGAGCAGTGTTGTATTATTTTAAATGAATCAGATACTTATAGTGTTTGGTGTTTAGTACCAGAAGAAGCTGATGAAATTAAAACCATGAACGAGCAAAATTAATTCAAACATTAGCTAACTTTTGCTAATTCGTGACAAGGAAGGTTACCGTTTATTTTCCATAAATTTAGCATCTTCCACTAAGTCAGTAATGGTCATTTTTTCATAATTTTCAAAGGGTTGATGAATCCACGGGTTACTTTCTAGATAGTAAACATAGTAATCAGGAATAATTACAGAGGACGGTTTACACCATAAAACAGCAGTCCGAAGGTCTTGAATTGTTTGAGAATAATGCTGCTGCAACCAATTAATACTCCCTTGTAAACTATTACCCGAATCCACTAAATCATCAACTAATAATACTTTCTCTCCTAAATCATGAGTTGTCATAGAAAGATGTTCTGAAATTGCTAGTTCCCCACGCGTTTGGTAATTCTTTCCACCATAGGAAGAAGCAGAGAGAATCGCCAATGGTTGTTCAAAAATTCGGGATAAAATATCGCCCACACGTAATCCTCCCTTGGCAATACAAACAATTTGATTAAACTCCCAATGGGATTCATAAACTTGGATCGCTAATTGTTCAATGGTTTGATGATATTCTGACCAAGAAACGTAGAGATCTGACATCTTATAATTTCTGATTAATAATTGGTTTTGAACTTCCCCATTCGCTTTTCCTGCTATGAGGTTAATTGTTGATAGGTTTGCCACGCTTTAACAAGATTTCCTTATATAAGGTAGCCATACCATCTAACAGATTTGAACCTCTCCCATCAATTAAAAGAATCTGATGGGAGATTCTCGCGTCATCAGGTGGTTCTAGATCAGACTTCAGCCTCATCCCCGAAACCATTGCCCTCAGCGAGCTTTCTTCCCATCACACCGATGGTACTTTCTCCTCGTTTTTTAACTACCATTGCCGCCGCAATATCTCTGTTACTTTAAGTTTATACTGGTAGTTCAGACTAAGCATTTTAGAAATTGACCGTTGCGTTCTAAAGCATAACACAAGATGATTAAGGTTGCGCCACCGCGCTTCTATTTATTTTGGTAACGATTCATGAGGGGCTGGGGTCGGAGGAAACCTGGGACCTTTAAAAGCCCCGTCCCCCATTAACCTAACGGTATAATGGGGGCATCGTCGTCACATTTAAGGTAACACGTATAGCTCCGAATTTAAAGCTAAAGCGGTATTTAAGGCTTGTTCGGTGGCAAGATTTTGGAAATCAAGTGACGGGATTACTGCTATTGCATTACATCTGTAGCGGGCATTGCCGAAATTCCATGTTACAAGGGAAACTGTTGAGAAGGATCAATGACCATAAGGAATGACGCCATTACCTAGTAACCGTCCCAACAATCTTTCTTTAGGATGGTTAGAACAAGAAATTTTAGAGATTGTTTGGGAATGGGGCTGTGTAAGTGCCAAAACGATTCACGAACGGATTTTGAGTGATCCCGATCGAGAATTAGCCTATTCTTCCGTAACGACTGTGTTAAAACGCTTGACAAAAAAGGGGTGGTTAACGTGTTATAAAAATAAACGAACGTTTTATTGGCAGCCCACTATCTCTAAAGCACAGGCAAAGGCTCTAAAAGCCTATGAACAGTTAAATCAGTTTTTATCCGTCAGTGATCCTGATTTAGTGGCATCCTTTGCTGATAGTCTAGATAGTACTAGCTTAGAACAACTTGACGCGATCGCGCAACGTTTGAAGTCTCTTCGCCAGCAACGGGAGGAGGAAGACGACGAATGCACATCCTAATGCTTGTCATTGCCTTATGGAGTGCCATTGTCATCCGTTGGCTTTGGCAACCCCAAGCAGTTCCTTATGGGCAACGTTGGCAACGCAGTCTATTTTATTTTCTATTTCCCCCCTTATTACTATTAATGACAACCATAGCGGTTTTAGGGATGGGAATGCAGGGGCAAATGCTGGGAATGGAAACCAGTAGCCTTAGTTATGGGGTTAGTTTATTGTTTATTGGTGGGGCTTTTTTAATTTTACTATGGCAATGGTATCAAACAGCGCGATCGCGCTGGCAGATTCAACAATATTCCACCGCTACCGTTGCAGGCTATCAAGCCCAGATTCTTCCTACCAAAATTCCCTACAGTGCCCAAATTGGTTGGTGGCATCCGCAACTGGTTATTAGTGAAGGATTACGTTCTCGTCTTGACAAAGCCCATCTAGAAGCAGTCATTGCCCATGAAAATGCCCATTTATATTATCGAGACACCTTTTGGTTTTTCTGGTTAGGGTGGCTTTATCGCATCACCGCTTGGCTACCCAATAGCCATTTCCTATGGGAAGAATTATTATTGCTGCGAGAACTTCGCGCCGATAGTAAGGCAACGGAAACCGTTGATTTTCTCCTCCTAGCAGAATCGTTAGTAACTGTCGCGCAATTGTCTGTTGATTCTGGTAACCTTACTAGTGCTTGTTTAAGTGGCACGGCGACTCAAAGCCGTTTAGAAGAACGCATTGAAGCATTAATCAATCAAGAAAATGCTATTACGCCACCTTTAACCCATGTTGGGCGAGAATTAGTATGGACGTTAACACCGTTATTTACCATGCCTTGGCATCATTGTTAATTAGTGGAGAAACAATTAATTAATTATTACAGAAACTCCAGTCAGAAAGCCATCCGTTTCAAACGGATGGACGGGGCTTTTAAAGGTCGGAGGAAACCTCCGACCCCAGCCCCTCATGAATGACGAATTAGGACTTTAGTCCTCTGTTTCCTCTTTCCCTTCTGGGAGTTCTAGTGTATCTATCCAATCTTCTATTAGTTGTGTCATAGTTTTTCTTCTATATCTAGCATATAGTCTAAGTTTTTCTACTCTAGATGTCTCTATGCGAAGACTTAATCTTTGTTTATCCATTTCTATCCGATGGCTACATTTATGTTATAATCATTATAGCAACTTAATCAAAAGAATCATGTATGGATGTCAGCAAAATCGTGTTCAACCTAATTCAGATTCCATTTCTGTTTTAGAGTATGTTTGTCGTATCGCAAACAATT
>JAHEOB010000084.1 GCA_018610095.1 Halothece sp. MAG | reverse complement strand
CTTCTTTTTCTTTGAGGCGGCTTTGTTCCTCCATTTTTGCTTCTGAGGTATTGATATTATCCGCCATTTCATTAAAGGTTTGGGCTAACTCGCCAATCTCATCTTTGGTATCAATGGTTGCCCTTGCCTCTTTCTCGCCACCAGAAAAGCGTTGCGTGGACTCTCGCAGTTTTTGAATGGGAGTGGCAATTAATCCCGAAACCTTACGGGCAAGGAAAATATCAACCGCAATGGCAATCACCATAATGATAGCTAAATAGACTAAGTTTTCTTGAAATAAAGCATTGAGTTGGGTAGTGGGAGTTCCTCGAACGAGGACGCCAATGGGATCACCTTGGTAATTGCGAATCGCTCGCGCAGAAGTGGCATAGCCTTGATCATTAAGGGTAATCCAGTTCGTAACTTCTTCCTTGGGAGAATTATCAAGAGCCTTTTCTAATAATTGGGCATTGGGTATTCCTACATTCTTGTTGGTTTCCTGAGACGTTTGTTGTTGGGAAACCGCTAATTGAAAGTTATCAGAGGTTAAATAAATGCCAGTGTAACCACTATCAAAGGACTCATTAGTATTATCTACAATGGGCTGTTTAACCACATCGCCAGAAATCAAAACCCCGACAATTTCTCCTTCAGCTTCCACTGGGGTAAACGTGTAGCGGATCAGGAAAGTGTCACGTTCCTCAATATTGAATTGCTCTAAGTTCGGGGGATTAATCTTTTGTAACCAATTAGCAGAAATCAGTTCGCTAGTTTTAATTTGTTCGCCCTTATTAACGGCTTCTGTCACCAAATCATGAGGATTGAAGTTGCTTCCAGCAGGCAGAGAACCAGCATCTTCAATTACTTGTCCTTGGGGATTGACTAACGTGGCAATTTCAATATTACGACTAGTAATTTCATTACTCAGAATCATATCCACTGTCTCATTTCCTTCTCCTGATTGAGCAGCGTCAATGATCGCCGTATTTTCTGATTGCCCCCGAAAACCAAACCCCATTTGGTCAATTTTAATATCATAGGAAATATTAGCTACGGCTAATTCGGATTTACTTTGTTCCTTTAATTGTGCCCTTAATCCGAAAAAGAGTAAGACCGAGCTCACTGCCACTAAGGTAAAGGAAGTAAGTTCTGAAATGCCGAGAGTGGCAAGTTGTTTTTGACCAATGGGACGATTTTTAAACCATTGCCAACTTTTTTGCAGGGGATTTTTGGGCGCAGGGACTTCCACTTCCTGGATTTGAGTCGAGGGGGTTGTGGTTTCCCCACCATCCACTGACTCACCTAAATCGGCTAGGGCTTTACGGGCACTGCCACCTAAACTTCCCTCAGGATCAGCATCAGCAACTTCTTGATATAAGGCTCGGGCTTTTTCTAGTTCCCCTTGTTCTTCCAAATTGCTTGCTTGGGTAATTTTCGTGGTAAGGGTGGCAATATCAAGGTTAGGGGAATTACTGGCAGAAATCGGTGATTGACTCATAACGACACCATTGAACGACTAGCAATAGCGGATTGTTGTAAATGTTGGAACACATTAGCCACGTTGAGAATAGCGGCTTTTTGATTCTCAATTTTGGTAATTCCTGCTAACAACCAACGCGCTTGACGGCGATAATTTGCAGGAACGGGGCGAATTGCGTCATCAGATACTGAAACAATGCCTTGCAAACGGCTGACCACGCCCCCTAAACGGAGGTTGGCTTCTTGTTGAGAACTAATGATGACTACGGTTAATTGATCTTGAGGCCGTTTTTTCTCTGATAAGGGGGGTAATCCCAGTAAATCGCCTAATCCGACAATCCACAGCAACCGCCCTCGTTGGTTAAGAACCCCTCTAATGGGCGAAACCACGCCAGGAATGGGGCAAATTTCGTCACGCTGACAAGTTACCACTTCCACGGTGTCAGTAATGGGAATTAATAATCCCACTGACTGGCGGATGTTGAGGTGGAAATATTCTTGTTCCATTAGTTATGACACTTGTTCGGCAACGGTATTCAAAAATTCTTTTGGGAGAAATGGTTTGGTAATATAGGCATTTCCGCCTTGACGCATTGCCCAAAATTGATCAAACTCCTCATCTTTAGAGGAACAAAAGATAATGGGAATGTCTGAAAATTGATCTTCCTCCCGTAATTCTCGACATAACTCTAAACCACTTTTGCCTTCAGGCATGACAATATCGATGATAATTAAGTCTGGGGGATTGGTTTGTTGTAATAACCATTGTTGGGCTTGTTCGGTGGAATCTTTGGCAATGACTTGATAGCCGGATTGTTCAAGGAGAGAGACCATTAAATGTTGGTCAGCGTGGGCATCTTCAACGACTAAAACGCTTTTCATGACAATACAGGTTGTTCTTTTTGAGTTAATTTTTGCACTAATTGGATTAGTTGATTGGGATTAAAGGGTTTGGTGATATAATCACTTGCACCAACCATACGAGCCCGTACCCGATCAACTACGCCATCGCGTCCTGTTAGCATAACAATGGGAACATCTGCCAAAGCACTGGATTGCCGTAACAGTCGAGATAGTTCATAGCCATTGATATCGGGCATGGTAATATCCATTAAGATTAAAATGGGGCTTTGGCGAGCTAACGTGGTTAAAGCGCGATCGGGCTCCGTAATGGAAACCACTTGATAACCTGCACTTTCCAGAATTAATGTCACGTTTCGTTGCACGGCATGACTATCATCAATGCAAGCAACTACTGGCGCGTTGTCTTGCTTCGTCTCAGGGGGTTCATAAGGCTTAGTTTGCAAGTCCTTTTGTTGGATATAAGGTTGCAATTTTTGGGCTAGGTGAAGGGGTTCTTGATTTAGGGATTTTGCCAGTTCGTAAAGTGTTGGAAATTGTCTTAACGTTGTTAAGGGATTACTTAAAGCAGTCAAACTCGCAGCATTCGAGTGCTTCTCAATCAGATTATAAAATTGGTTAATGTTTTCAATCCCAATTTTGATAAATGGTGAGGGGATATCCTCTCTGATTTTTTTCCATTCTAGAATTTGCTCACGAACGGGATCAGCAAACGCTTTAGGAGCAATAGAGACCAGAATCGGATTTAATGCCATTTGGGATTGGAATTCTAGTTTAGCAGGTTGAAAGTTTAAACAATGAATTAGAGCTTCCTGAGTAACTACATAAATAAGTTTTCTCAATTTTTGGAATGATAATTTTCCCGATCGCCAAAAGGAAATAAGTGAGTAATATTCCTGATCCTTGACATCCATTGTACTGGCATTTAAATAAGGAGAAAATTTGGAAATTAAATAATCCATTCGTTCTTGATTGGCGACTAAACTCGTGGCATAATGAATTTTTCCTTTGCCAAAATAAACACGCCAACCCACTGCAGGTGAATTGAAAGAGCGAATTGTTAATTGTCCTGATAATTGTTGTTTAGAAATTTTTTTGAAGGCTTTAATAACTGAGGTTTCCCCTTCTATAGCAGGTAAAGCGTCTAACATAATGTCTAATCGTGTTTATTTTTTTAATTAGCAGTTAATCTAATATTAATATAACAGTGATCTGAGTTTTATAAAAGTATCCTTTGTTACCACATTATGTAAAAATTGTATTGATTTAATGTTTGAGTAGAATAAAAATAATAATATTGAATATTTGCTCAAGTACAGTTACTTAAGCCAAATATTTCCCTCACAATTAACTTATATTTTAATTGTATTTTGCTAGTTTTGCCATTGCATTCCCACTGTCAGCGTGGGCTTTTGTCTAACAAAAATCTGTTATTTAAAAACTACTTCAGGTTGACGGGTTAATTGTTGAACTAATTGAATCAATTGATTAGGATTAAACGGTTTGGTAATATAACTATTTGCACCGACCATGCGAGCTCGTACTCGATCAACGACGCCATCTCGTCCTGTTAGCATCACAATAGGAACATCTGCTAATGATTGTGATTTCCGTAGAATGCGAGACAGATCATAGCCATTCATTTCTGGCATGGTAATATCCATTAAAATTAAAATTGGTTTACAACGGGCTAAGTTGGTTAAAGCATGAGTGGGATCAGTGATAGAAACCACTTGGTAACCAGCCCTTTCCAAAATCAATTTAACATTGCGTTGCACAGCATGGCTATCGTCAATGCAAGCAATTACTGGGGCTTCTCCTTGTGGTGTATCAGAAGATTGATAGGGTTGAACCTGTAACTGCTTTTGGTTGAGATAAGGTTGCAGTTGTTGAGCCAGAGAGAGGGGATCAAGATTGACTTGTTTTGCTAATTGATAAAGGTTAGGAAACTGGGTTAATGGTTTAATTAAAGAAGTCAAATCCTTGGATAGTTTGCTGGAACCCTCTTTAGAAATAGTGGAGGCGATCGCGTTATAAAATTGGTTCGGATGTTCAATGCCAACTTGTTGTAATGGGGACGCAATTCCCTGTGCTAATTTTTTCCATTCCAATACTTGGGGACGGATCGGAGAGGCGATTTCTTTAACGGATGCAGAAACAATAATGGGGTCTAATCCCATGTGGGATTGAAATTCCAGTTGGGCTGGTGGAAATGCTAGACAATGAATTAAGGCTTCTTGGGTAAGGCGATACATTAAGTCTCGAAGTTGGTGAAATGAAATTTGTCCAGAATGCCAACAGGAAGAAAGGAAATTGTATTCATTATTGGAATCAATTGAAGAAGCAACTTTTAAGTTAGGAAACCATTGAGAGAGTAAATAATCCATTCGTTGTTGATTCGCCACTAAACTGGTGGCGTAATGAACTTTTCCTCGTCCCACATACACTCTCCAACCATTAGAGGGATCGTTAAAGGAGCGAATAATTAATTGTCCCGATAATTGTTTGTTGGTAATTTCTTTTAAGGCTTGAACTACTGATGTTGTTGCTTCTAAATGCAAAGATTCAGATTGATAATACTTACCCATTTGCTTGCCCTATTTGATAATTAGTCTGATAATTAGCCATTGTTTTTTATTTAGTTTAGCAATGAGATCAGTTCGGTAATGTAATTTTTGTTACTAATTTTGGTTTAAAGAATACTTAAAATGCGATATATGCATTATTTTGATGCAGATAGGAAATTACAAAAGCTAACCTAAGGATTTAAGAATATCAATCGCTTCCGTTGGAGAATCGGCATTATAGACTTGTTGGGGGCTAAGTGATTGAAAAAATTCGGTTGCACCAGGGGAACAATTAATAACAATGACGGGTTTTCCATTTTTGAGGGCAAGGGCAATTTCTGAAGCCGTTCCCATTCCCATCCCACAAGCAATGACGATATCACTGGAAAGGACATTAATATTGTTCCGTCCGTTCCCCATATCGGTGCGAATAGCAATATCAACCGCAGGAGAAATCTGACGATTATCTGCGGTGGGAAGAATCCCCACCGTTAAGCCATTAGCTGCTTTAGCCCCTTGATTGGCGGCTGCCATAACCCCTTGGTTACGCCCTCCTGTTAGAAGAATCCAACCTTGCTGCGCGATCGCGCAACCCAATTCATAGGCACATTGCTGATCTGTTTCTGTTGCACCGTCCCCTGGCCCCATTACACCAATGACAGTTTTAGGCATGGCTTGTTCGATTTGATGCAGGAAAAAACTGTTTAAGCGATTGCTGAAATTCCACTATATTAGTGTAGGATAAGATAGGAAAATGTAAACCACCAATACGGTTAGACGTATGCTCATCGCAGGCTTCTATTTGGCATTAGGGGGAATCTATCTGTTCATTGTTCCTGCTATTACCTATTTTTATTTGCAGAAACGCTGGTATGTTGCCGGTTCCATAGAACGCACTTTGATGTATTTTCTGGTCTTTTTCTTTTTCCCAGGGATGTTATTGTTTAGTCCTTTCCTAAATTTTCGCCCGAAACGTCGGGAGGTGAAAAGCTAACCCTAGTATGAGACGAATTGACGCGATCGCGCTGGCACTTGGGGTATTTATAGCAGGGGGAGTTGCCTATCTGCTACTGCGAGGGGTGGGCTTAAGCTCACAAAATGCAGGCATTTGGAGTCAAGTGTTGTTGATAGCAGGGTTAATGGGTTGGGTGAGTACCTATTTATTCCGAGTATTCACCAAAAAGATGACTTATCATCAACAACGCCAAGATTATGAAGAAGCAGTGCTGCAAAAACGCCTAGAAGAAATGACCCCAGAACAATTGGCGGAACTACAAAAAGAGGTGGAACAGGAAAAAGCCGCAGAATCTTCAACCCATCAAACAAGGAACGAGACAAATCAGCAATGACTACGGTTTCTCAATGTTTTCAAACCCTTCATGAACAAGGGAAATGTGCCTTAATTCCGTTTATTACCGCAGGTGATCCCGATTTAGACACCACCACCCAGGCGTTACAGATATTAGATCGCGCAGGGGCAGATGTCATTGAGTTAGGCGTCCCCTATTCGGATCCCCTTGCTGATGGTCCGGTGATTCAAGCGGCTGCCACTCGCGCCTTAAAACGAGGGGTAACATTGCAGAAGGTATTGCAAGTGGTGGAAACAGTCGGAGATCGTTTAGAAGCACCCATTGTCTTATTTTCCTACTATAATCCCATTCATTATCAAGGGATTGAGGTTTTTTTACGTCGCATTGCCCAAGCAGGGGTAAAAGGTTTAGTCATCCCTGATATTCCGTTAGAAGAAGCGGAAACAATTTTAAAACCGGCAGCAGAACATGGCATTGAAGTCACCTTGTTGGTTGCCCCCACCTCTCCTCAAGAACGGATTAGCGCGATCGCGCAACAATCTCAAGGATTCATTTATTTAGTTAGTGTCACAGGGGTAACGGGAACTCGTAGCGAAGTGGGGTCAAAGGTAAAAGAATTATTACCGCAATTACGACGTTTCACCGATAAACCGATTTGTGTTGGATTTGGCGTCTCTAAGCCAGAACACGCCCAACAAATTAAACAATGGGGGGCAGATGGCGTCATTGCTGGAAGTGCTTTTGTACGTCGCTTAGCAGATGCGGAGTCACCTCAAGCCGGTTTAGATGCTATCGAAACCTTTTGTCGAAGTCTCAAGGCAGCAATATGAGTTACGCGATCGCGCTTAAATCAGAACAACAGTATCAAACCTATATTCTTTCCGATGACAACCAACAGACTCGCTTAGAAATTGTCCCCGAAAGAGGCGGGATTGTCACTCGTTGGCGCATCCAAGGACAAGAATTATTATACATGGATTGGGAACGATTTGCGAATCCTGAAAAAAGTGTCCGGGGCGGGATTCCGATTTTATTTCCCATCTGCGGTGATTTACCCGATAATCAATATACTTACCAGGGAGAAACCTATGTCTTAAAACGTCATGGCTTTGCCCGTGATTTACCTTGGGAAGTTACCAACAGGGAAACAGATAATGATGCTGCCTTAACCCTAGTTTTAAAAAGTAATGATGAAACGCGTGCCGTTTATCCCTTTGATTTTGAAGTAACCTTCACCTATCGCCTAAAAGGAAAAACCCTGACCATTGATCAAACCTACCGCAATGATTCATCTAAGCAGATGCCGTTTTGCGTTGGATTACATCCTTATTTTTGGGTGAAGGATAAAACGCAAATGGAATTGGATATCCCCGCCACGAAATATCAAGATAACTTAACCCAACAAAGCTATTCTTATCAGGGAACCTTCGATTTCAACCAAGATGAAATTGATGCCCAACTTCGCCCGTTATCCCGTCAACTGGCAAGCATTGCCTTTGGGGAACGCGGATTGCAAGTGGATATTACCTTTTCCAGCGATTATTCCACGGTGGTATTTTGGACAATTAAAGGACAAGAATTTGCTTGTGTTGAACCCTGGAGTTCTCCCCGTAATGCCCTTAATACAGGAGAAGATTTATTAGTGATTCCCCCTGGGGACAGTAAACAGTTACAAGTACAATTGCAAGTCCGCGATCGCTAGTAATTTGGCTGATATCGCTTCCCAGCAGCCACCGTTTTCCGTTTCCGTTGCCGTCGTTTTCTCCGTCTGCGATAAGCTCCTAATTCATCACTGACTTCAATAAAGGCATCCCGTTGTAAAACAGGATAGTTACTTACCCACAAATCTAATTCTGGAAGATAGGCATCGCTAATTTTACTAATGCGGGCGAGATCGGGGTCTTTTGATAAGACTAATAATTCCACAATATGACCCGGTTTAATATTACGATGTAAACGAAGGAGTGGGGCTTGCAGCTTTAATTCAAATCCCGTCTCATCTCCCACCTGCAAATTAATGCGTCGTTCTCGATTTTCAACAATAACTAACTCTCCGTAGGAATTAACTGTTTCTTCGGTTCCCACTAACTCTTCTGTCACAAAAACTTCTAAGACTTCTCCTCGCCAAAAGCCACTATAGGGAAAACGGCGATAACTGCTATTGCGTCGAGTTGCCCAGTAAACAGGGGACCATAACCAATATAACCCCGCGATTCCAGCCAAAAGCGATATCAAGCCTCCTGCACTATTCATGATTCCGCCAAGACTCCAAATCACCACCACTCCCGTAAAGGAAATGAGAAGTTTTTGAAGAAAGGCTCGCCAATCACCTGCATAAAACCGATATTGTTCGACTGTCGCGGTAAAGGGAACTAATTGCTCGAATTTTTCACGGGTAATGGGAATTAGCATGGACTCACTGGGAAGCTGCATTTTCCTTAGCCCTATCTTATCGGAAATTGAAAATAAAAGCGAATACCATCCCAACTGATATTGCTAAACATGGGCTAGGTAGTAGAGTTAACCTTGATTGTGTTAATTGTTATTAATCTGGCATTTAGGCATGAATTAAACTCGAGCGCGATCAGCGAAGGCGCGTTTAACTTTGCAACGATCGCGCTATACCCTCTCAATAGATTTTAGTGGGAATGCAATCAGAAAATACATTCTCAAACTTTAATTTATTTTAGTTCTTGTTCCTTAAATGTCGTTTTTGTAGAATAGTTATCACTCAATTTTTCTGTAATCGTAATTAACGTTTCATTTTCTTTATCATTGACTTCAAACCTAATATTCTTTATATCGCTATCAAATTCTTTATAATCACTAGCATCAGGAGCTTTACTTACAAAATCAATGTTCCCTTGTATCATATCAGGTTTATATTCGGTTTTTGAAATTTGGCATTGATAAGACCATTGCGATTTATCTTCCGGCCGAGTATAAGATAAAGTGATGGGAGATGTTTGATTGTCTATTTTAATAATTTCTGCATAAGTTTTAGTAGCATGAGAAATGGTTCCCTTACAAAGATAAGGTTTCAATTGATTAAAACGCTCTTTTCTTGCTTGTTTTTCTTCTTCCTCTCTTTTTTGGGCTTCCAATTTTTCAATTTGTTTTTGTATAGCACTTTGTTTTTGTTCTAAAATTTGAATTTTTTCAGTAAGTTTGCTGTCATTATTAGACTCTGAAAGTTGTTTCAAATCATTGAGACTGGAATCAATTTTATCTTTTGCTTTTCTTAACTCAGATAAATTATTGGATTTTTCACTTACATTAATACTTTCAACTTGTTCTGCTTCCTTAAGAGCTTCTTTGTATTCTTTGCTTGCAAACATCCCACAAGACGTAATTGAAAACAGGAGTAAAAAAGGTAAAATTAGTCGTATCATCATTAAAAACGGGTCTGTGTCGTTTACGACATTAATTGTTTTAGTTAAAAGGAAGAGGTGCTGACAATCAACTATCTAGCAGGCGTTCTTTTGTTGTGTAAATAGCATCTGGATTAACTTCCTAATTCAATCTAGCATAGCGGAAGTTTCTCGATTTTTACATTAAACCAAGGACAGGGCTTACATCCTGTTACTAACGGTCAAGAGTCCCAAATCAAGGTAAAAATGGTGGATGGGGAGTTCTCGGCGATCTCGTTAAACTAGAAAGGCATTACTTTATAAATTCCCTATCATGCAGCCTGTTGATTTAACCACATTGAAAGCCATTTGTGCCGAGTTACGGGAAGGTTGGCTTCCTGCTCGTGTTGAACAAGTATATCAGCGCGATCGCGCCACCATGGCGTTAGGATTACGAACCTTACAAGGGCGAGATTGGTTAACCATTGCTTGGCATACCCAAGCTGCCAGAATCTGTATTGATGATCCACCACCGCGTACTCGGGATACGTTTACCTTTAGTGACCAATTGCGCCACCAATTACAAGGATTAGCCCTCATTGCACTACCATTGCTAGGTCCTTGGGAACGAGTGGTGGACTTTCAATTTGCTTCCCGACCTGGTGAACCCCCATTATGGCATCTTTATGCGGAAATTATGGGCAAACACAGCAATTTAATTCTGACTGATAGTGACAATGAAGTCATCACAGCAGCCCATCAAGTCAATCCCAATAAATCTAAGTCGCGCCCGGTTCAAACAGGAGAACCTTATGAACCACCGCCACCTCTCACTGGGAATTTTCCGAGTTTAGAGGAATCTCAAGAAAGTTGGCAAGAACGGGTCAGTTTAATTCCGGGTAAATTGAAGTTACAACTGCTAGACACTTATCAGGGCTTAGGCCCAAATTTAGTAATTGCCATGATTCAACGGGCAGGGTTAGACCCGCAACAAACCACCGATACGCTAACCCAAAAAGATTGGAATCGCCTTTTCAAAGTATGGCAAGAATGGTTACACATCCTAGAAACAGAACAATTCCAGCCAGGTTGGACTGAAACTGGTTATACCGTTTTGGGTTGGGGAATGACCGAAGCTGTTACCTCTACTCAATTTTTACTGAAAGAATACTATAACGAACAACTGAATCAACAGGCTTTTAAACAACTGCGCCATCAACTCTTACAAAAGGTAAGTAGTTTAATTAAAAAACAACAACAGAAACGAGACAATTTCCAACAACGTCTCCAACAATCTGACAAAGCAGAAATAGAACGCCAACAGGCTGACTTGCTAATGGCGTATTCTTATCAATGGGAACCGGGATTATCTTCCATTCAATTACCTGATTTTGAAACTGGGGAGTTAGTAACCATTCCCCTTAATCCTGAAAAAAATGCCATACAAAATGCCCAAGGTTACTATAAACGGCATCAAAAATTAAAACGCGCTCGTCAAGCGGTGGAACCTTTATTAGCAGAAACGGATCGCGAAATCGAGTATTTGCAACAGGTGGAAGCCACCCTGAATCAATTAGAAGGTTATCAACATGGAGAAGACTTACAAACCCTCAAAGAAATTCAAGAAGAATTAATTGAACAAGGCTATATGATTCCACAGCGAGAACGTAATCTTAGCGAGAAAGCACAACCAATTACCTATTATACGCCCAGTGGTTACGAAGTCTTAGTGGGACGGAATAATCGACAAAATGATCAATTAACGTTTCGTACTGCGGTGGATTATGATCTTTGGTTTCATCCCCAACAAATTCCAGGCAGTCATGTGTTATTGCGAGTTCCCCCTGGGGCAGTTGTTGAAGATAAGGATTTACAGTTTGTTGCTGATATTGCTGCTTATTATAGTCGCGGACGAGACAGTCAACAAGTACCGGTGGTTTATACCAAACCTAAACATGTTTATAAACCCAAAGGGGCAAAACCGGGAATGGCAATTTATGATCACGAAACCGTTATTTGGGGATATCCAGAAACGATCAAGAAAATTGCTGAATAAATTAAAGAAGAGAAGGATAAGAACTATCCTCCGCGATCGCGCCTTTCCTCTGACTCCAAAAAAACAGGTAATCGCGCCTTCCTACTCTTCATCAAACAGCGATCGCGCCTTTCCCCTCGATCCAAAAAAAACAGCGATCGCGCCTTCCTGCCTTTCATCAAACAGCGATCGCGCTCTTCATTATCGTTATTTTTTTTATAACTATTTTCATTGGATTTCTACTGCTTTTACCTTAATCTAATGGCACCCTTCCTAGTTTCTATAATGCAATCAATTATTTTCTTTACGTTAGCATAATCCAGTAAT
>JAHEOB010000083.1 GCA_018610095.1 Halothece sp. MAG | reverse complement strand
GTTTGATGTCCGTTCCGGCGTATTTGGAATACAAAACTTGGTCCCCGACTTTCACTTCCGGTTCGGTACGACTGCCATCATCGTTGCGTTTGCCAGGTCCCACCGAAACCACTTCCCCGACTTGGGGTTTTTCTTTGGCGGTGTCAGGTAAAACAATGCCACCGGCGGTTTTTTCTTCTTGTTGCTGTAGCTTGACGAATACCCGATCCGCTAAGGGTTGGACTGTGGAAACACTAAGAGATACGGTTGCCATAGTTGCCTTGTCCTTCTTTAGCACTCTCGTTTTCTGAGTGCTAATTTAGCCGAGTTTGATGGGTGTTGGCAACGCCTTTCCAAGTGTGGGTTCCCGTACCTTTTTGTGGAATGAAGGGAATGAGCTAATTTAGGAGTAATAGGATTACGAGGACAAATCAAATGAGTGAGCGTTTGGAAGAGCTCCAAACCAAGGTGGAATCGTTAGGATTACAGAAGATTCAACGTCATATTTTCCTGTGTGCTGATCAAACCAAGCCTAAGTGCTGTTCTTATGAGCAAGGATTAGCGTCTTGGAAATATCTTAAACGACGTTTAAGTGAGTTGGGTTTAGATGAACCTACTAGTGATCCCGCTACTCTAGTCTTTCGGACAAAAGCCAATTGTTTGCGAGTTTGTTGTGCCGGACCAATTTTACTAATTTATCCCGATGGGGTATGGTATCAACAAGCAACACCGGAAGTAATCGAGCAAATTATTCAACAACATTTACTGCAGAACCAGATTGTGGAAGAAAATCTGATTGTTACTCATCGTCTTCCACAAGCATATAAAGAAACATAATCAAAGTCATGAATTCCTAGTGAAATGAGTAATAATGTTTGGTAGTATGCTTAAGCCCATGATTAGTCTCAAGCTATGAAAGAGAACTTCGACAACGAAACGAAACAACTACTATTAGTTGATGATGATCCTAACTTAATCTTGTTAGTACAAGATTATCTGGAATTTCAAGGATATCAAGTACTTACTGCAGATAATGGTCAGCAAGCTCTCGAGATTTTACAACAGCAAGTTCCTGACTTAATTATTTGCGACATTATGATGCCCGATATCGATGGCTATGAAGTTGTGGAACAAATCCGTCAGGATAGTCGGATTAGTTGGATTCCTATCATCTTCTTGTCTGCAAAAGGACAAACCAGCGATCGCGTTAAAGGATTAACTAGTGGTGCTGATGTTTATATTAGTAAACCCTTTGAACCAGAGGAATTAGTGGCACAGGTAGAATCTTCTCTCAAACAAGCCAATCGCTTAATGGGTAAAACCCCTACCAACACTGAGCCGTTTTATGAAGAAAGTGAAAAAATTAAGGTACCTGAAGGGGTGACCTTAACTCGCACTGAAACCAAGGTGGTGCAATTAGTGGCACAAGGCTTAGCCAATCGGGAAATTGCAGATAAACTTGATGTCAGTCAACGGACGGTAGAATCCCATGTCTCGAATATGTTGAATAAAACCCGTCTCCATAACCGTACGGAATTAGCCCGTTGGGCAATTCAAGCTCAGTTAGCTCATTAGTTTGATGCCCCAGAAGAAGTTGCGGTGATAATGAGTTACGCCATCAATGCCTGCTAAGAGTAACCATCCTAGGAGGTTGGTTCGTAAATCAAATAAGGTTACATCCAGCAAGTTAAAGACACTCAAAGCACAAAAGGCAAGAATAAAAGTTAATAGCATTAGTTTGTCTTGTTGCCATTGTTTTTCGCTGGGAATGGGAGCTAACTTTGACCATATCCGTAATAGCATGGTTGCCCGCGCGATCGCGCTGCCAATTAATCCCACAAATAACAGTGCCCCGGGAATGCCGATTTCGGCGCTCAACATTAAGGGTAAGTTATGGGGATGTCCTAACCATGTTTCTGTTTGGGCTTGGTAAAGGGGGCTAAAGTTTCTTAATCCCCATCCGAAAATCGGACGTTGTTGGGTTAAGTTCCAACTAAATTCCCATTGGGTGATGCGAAGGGTTTCAACTGCGCGATCGCCATATTGCTGATCATTGAGTCGCGCCCAAAAATAACGGGGAACCACCTGACGTAACCAACCCTTGATGGGAGAAGGGGCAAATGCCGCCCCCGTAATAGCAGCAACGCCCATGCCAATTACAGCAAGGATTTCGTACCATCGCAGATAAATGACAAAGGCAAGGGTTACCAAAAATGCCCCTCCCCAAGCATTACGAGAACTGGTTAAAATTAAAGCGATGGCAATGATCAAGATTGCTACAGTTAATCCTAACCATTGCCACCACTGTTGTTTTCGCCAACGATAATTTTCCACCCATAACCCCATGGTAAGGGTGAAGACAACCAATAAATAAGCTGCGGTGATATTGGCATACATAAAGATTGATGCTAACCGTTGGGAAGGGTCACCCCCTTTATCTAATCCCCATCCCAACCATCCTTGTTCGGGGATTATCCAACCAAGGGTAATTTGTCCAATGCCCAAAATGCTGATGACAACACCACTTGCCACTGCTAACCAAGCTAACCGTCGCAGTTGCGTGGGCGTTTCCACCAAAAGACTAATCCCCAAAAATACCACAAAAAAGGGAATAAAATTAGCCGTGCCTAACCACGCTCGCTGGGGATCGTGGGCTGTGATGGAAGTAATTATTAACCAAAGGGGCATTCCCCCTAGTCCCCAAAAAATGGGACGTTTTAGCAGTTCGCGCCACTGCTTTTGAATGGCGATCACTGCCACGATGAATAATCCCAGGGAGCCCCAAATGGGCAGTAAGGGAAAGACTAAAAACATTGCTTGTCCCCAATGCCATAATCGCGGGAAACGCTCAGCCAATAACATTTAAGCCAATTGCCAATCTAGTTCATCTTCACGGGTTAGGCGAATCTGAGCTAAGGTAAATACCGTTGGAATAATCCGTCCATAGTTAGTGGCAATGGTTTTCCAACCGAGATCGGCAATTAAATAGCCCCAGAGAATAGAACCTAAGAAAGCAAAAACGGTCCTTGCTGCCCCATAACGTGCTGCATTTAATGCCATTCCTTGTTGAGCACTTTTGAGGGCAAATTGGCTTTGCAATTGCGTAGCAGCCGCCGTTCCGCCTTTAACGAGGGCACTTTTTGCCACTTGATAACGGGCAAAATGGAAGGCAAATTGACGGGCGATTTGTCGTAATAGCCAAGGTTGTAAAACGGAACTGACAGCAACTACTCCACCCCCTTTGAGAAGAAAATGAATGGGATTGTGTTGAATTTGAGGCGGAAGCGGTTCTGGGGGGGT
>JAHEOB010000082.1 GCA_018610095.1 Halothece sp. MAG | reverse complement strand
TCTTGAGGGTTTCAACTCACACCATTTTCCTGGTGCTTACGGTGCAGTGGAACCACACCGACCCATCCCGAACTCGGAGGTGAAACGCTGCTACGGCGAAGATACTAGACGGGCGACTGTCTGGGACAATAGCTCAGTGCCAGGATGGTTCTTCCACCCCCCACTTGGGGGGTCTTTTTTTTGCTGATTTATTCTTCTTGGTCTAATTTTAAGACTGCCATAAATGCTTCTTGGGGAACATCTACCGTACCAATGGCTTTCATCCGTTTTTTCCCTTTGGCTTGCTTTTGCAATAGTTTTTTCTTACGGGAAATATCGCCCCCATAGCATTTGGCTAAAACATCTTTCCGTAGCGGTGGAATATGGGCACTGGCAATAATTCGGCTACCAATGGAAGCCTGGATAGGGATTTTAAATTGCTGACGAGGAATTAATTCTTTCAGTTTTTCCACCAACGATTTGCCAACAGGATAAGCCTTATCCCGATGAACAATCATGGCTAGAGAGTCCACAGACTCATGGTTGACTAAAATGTCTAATTTAACTAGCTCATTTGGGCGATAGCCAAGAAAGTGATATTCCATACTGGCATAACCGCGCGATCGCGATTTCATTTGATCAAAAAAGTCAGTTACCACCTCCGCTAACGGTAATTCATATACTAAAGTGGTCCGCGTGGGGGTAAAATACTTCATATCTTTAAAATCCCCCCGTCGAGCTTGACACAACTCCATTAAGGGTCCGACATAGTCTTCTGGGGTAATCATTTCTAAATGAATATAAGGTTCTTCAACAACCTCTCGTTTTTGTGGAGGGGGAAGTTGACTGGGATTATCAATTTCAATGATTTCCCCATCATTGAGCATAACCCGATAAATCACCGATGGGGCAGTCACCACTAAATCTAAATCATATTCTCGTTCTAAGCGTTCTTGAACAATTTCCATGTGGAGTAATCCCAGAAACCCACAACGGAAACCAAACCCCATGGCGCTAGACGTTTCTGGTTCATAAGATAGGGCAGAATCATTTAGTTTGAGCTTATCTAATGCATCCCGTAGATCAGCATAATCATCAGTATTACTGGGGAATAAACCGCAAAACACCATTGGTTTGGCTTCCTTATAACCAGGTAGGGGAGCTTCTGCTGGTTGATTCGCTTGCGTAATGGTGTCACCCACTCGAGCATCTTCAATGGATTTAATGGAAGCAATTAAATAACCCACTTCCCCTGCATGGAGCTCCTCGACTGGAATTTTGGTGGGAGATAGAATCCCGAGTTCATCGATTTCATATTCTTTTTTAGACGCCATGAGGCGAATCATATCGCCAACATTGACTTTTCCATCCACCACTCGAAAATAAACCACCACCCCGCGATAGAGATCATAATAACTGTCAAAAATGAGTGCTCGTAGCGGTTCCTCTGTTGTCTCCGATGGTGGGGGAATCAAATGCACAATGGCTTCTAGAATTTCATGAATCCCTTTGCCCATCTTGGCTGAGGCAAAAATGGCATTACTGCAATCTAAACCAACCGCTTCTTCAATTTCCTGTAAAATTTTCTCGGGTTCGGCACCGGGTAAGTCAATTTTATTTAAAACAGGGATAATTTCTAAATCTTGTTCTAGGGCGAGATAGATATTGGCTAAGGTTTGCGCTTCTACTCCTTGAGAGGCATCCACTACTAATAACGCCCCTTCACAAGCAACTAAGGAACGGGAGACTTCATAAGAAAAATCCACGTGACCTGGGGTATCAATTAAATTTAAAACATAATTTTCCCCATCCTTGGCGGTATAATTCATCCGCGCAGCTTGTAATTTGATGGTGATTCCTCTTTCCCGTTCCAACTCCATGTTATCTAGGAACTGTTCTTTCATTTCCCTTTCTTTCACAGTTTCAGTCCACCGCAGTAACTGATCCGCCAAGGTGGATTTACCATGATCAATATGGGCAATGATGGAAAAGTTACGAAAACGAGAAACAGGAACGTTAGTCATAAAAAACCTTTTGCTGGCAAACCTTGTCTAGCGCATAGGACTATCTTAACCTGAGTCCAAGGGTAAATGCTGAGCGAACTTAATTAATGAAGGATGCTGCTTTAAGCAACATTAGAATTGTTCTGGTTGAACCTGCAGGAGCTTTGAATGTAGGCTCGATCGCGCGGGTGATGAAAAATATGGGATTACAACAGTTGTTTCTGGTGAATCCCCAATGCGATCCCCATAGTGATCAAAGCCAACAAATGGCAGTTCATGGCAAAGACATTTTACAGCAAGCTCAAGTGGTTAATTCCCTAACAGAAGCCTTAACAGGATGCCAACAAGCAGTTGCCACCACAGCGCGATCGCGCAACCTCTCCATGCCCTTACAACCCCCTCGCCAAGTCTTACCGCAAGTGATATCTGTCCCCTCAGCAATTATTTTTGGACGAGAAGATAATGGCTTAACCAATGAGGAATTAACGCAAGCCCAATATGCTTTATATATTCCCACAGCATCGCAATATTGTTCACTTAATTTAGCAACAGCAGTTGCCATTTGTGCTTACGAATTGCGACAACTGGTGGCGGATACAGTAGAAGAGACCAAGCCTTCACAACCAGAAACAGTAACCTTAGAAGCGCTAGAAGGGTATTATCAACACTTAGAACAAGTTTTATTGGAAATTGGCTTTTTGTATCCCCATACTAGCTCCGCCCGTATGAAAAAATTTCGTCAGATTTTTAATCGTGCTAACCTAACCCCAGAAGAATTAGCTCTATTACGAGGGATTCTCAGACAAACGCAATGGGCAATTCATCATTATCATCGTGATTAATGAGGAGTAGTGATTGTGATTAAAAAAAAACCGGTTCAACGCAGTAAGGCAAAAAAAAGAACAAGCCGTTCCAAGAAACCAGCTTCTTCCAGAAAAACCAAAAAGACAGTCAAATCAAAAAAACAACACAACTCTTCCATTGTTGTCTCGGATTTATCAGAACGCCGTCGCCTTGCCCAACAACGGCAAAAACGTTTCAAACCCAAAGAGTCCATTCATAATACTGGTTCTCATGATCAGCCAAGAAAGTCTTCTTCTCCCTCTCAGTCTCGACCTCAATCCGCTGTTATTTTAGCGTTTTTAATTATGTTGCGCTTAATCATTTTTGGTATCGGTTTAGGCGCGATCGCGGGAACAACGCTAGCACTAGTGTATCCAGAAACGGAGAATTTTGAGGAAATCTTTAAAAACTGGGAGTTTACTTAAGCTATCCCCGAGAAAAGGGTAAGCTCCCGTCAGAGTTGTTAATTTGACGGGAGCAGTAAACGATGTAACCTTCCAGCATTATTTCCCTTTTTGATCGCGTTTACGACGACGGCGATCGCGCCATTCCATTGCAGTGAGATAAAGGATACCACCACTGACGAAAATCAGTAGCGCTAAAGCAATCAGAAATAGCCAATTGAGGGGAGACATTCCTTCCACAATTCACCTCTTTAGAATCCGCTACGTGCCCAAACCACCATCGCAATGGACCAAGTAAAGAGTACTAAAAAAGAAACCCAACCAAGTGTCAAAATATCCATAATTTTCTTGTTATAACCGATTCACTACTCACCGTATGATAGCAATTTCGCCATTATCTTAAAAGCGATTGATGATGGAGAAATCAAAACCACTTTAAGCAAAGCGTGACGTAACACCCCCCAGAATGGCGTGGTAATGAATCATGCCAAAACTCCGACTATCAGTGCTTTGTTGGGGATTGTCCCCTTGGAGAAAACAATGTCCATCGTCTAAGACAACTGTGACGCGTTTGATTAATTGTAAGTCTTGCTGCATGGGATGTTGAGCAACAACAATATCTCCCACTTGAGGAAACTGCTTCTGATAACACTGGGGATCAATTAATACTTCTTCTCCTGGTTTGAGAACAGGAAGCATGGAATTTCCTGTAACGCGAACTCGCTTCCGTCTTCCCAAAATCCATAGTAAAAATTCTGTAAAATTAATCTCAGGTATCATTCAGCGTCAGCGAAATTAATAAATGGTAAAATCTGGCTACAGAAAGTGCCACAACAAACAACGATATCCATGAAATCAATGCTGAAGCGATTACTAACCTTAACATTAGTTGCAGTTGTCAGTGTAACGGGTTTAGCTGGATGCAGTGGAGCAGATACTGGTTTAACTGGTAACTATCGCGAAGATACCCTAACTGTCATTGAGACCCTACGTACGACCTTGGAACTTCCACCCGATGATCCCAATCGAACAGAAATCCGCAAAAAAGCTCGTGAGCAAATTAATGATTATGCAGCACGCTATCGTCGGGATGATCGCGTAGCGGGATTACGCTCTTTTACGACCATGCGAACCGCCCTCAATGCCTTAGCGAATTATTATACGTCAGCATACGAAGATCGTCCTATCCCTGATAAAGTCAAAGATCGGGTTTACCAAGAATTTGAACAAGTGGAACGCGCTCTACGACGAGAGAATGTGGAGTAATTGTTAGTGAGATTTCCCTCATCAACTTGTAACCATGATGAGGGGTTGCCTATCTCTAATTAACCTTGAGAACAATTGCAACTGCCATATCAAATTTCGGAAAAATTTGAACTTGGAGTAGCATTTGATGCCAAAACTCAGTTAAGCTCATTGATGATTATGTGAAAATTGCATTTTTACAATGGTGCAACAACCGAAATCGATTCCCGAATTTGAAGTCTCTCCCTGGTGGGTTGATACCAAGAAAGTGGATTTGGTCAAACTCGCTTGGCAGATCTATCAAAAGTGTTATGAAAGTTATCCAGAAAAGGCAGAACAGATGGAAGGAGTAGTGATTAACCGCGAAACGTATCGAGGACAACTCATTTTTAGAACCGATAATCCCATTTTATTGCCTTCAGAATGTTTTATTCCCACAGAAGAATTCAATAGTCAGGAATAAGGAGAGATAAACGCCTTGACGCCATATGGGCTTGCTTTACATACGACAAGTCCTCAATTAGGGATCGCGTTGAGTGATTTTGATCAAGTAGCGCGATCGCGCAGTTGGGAATTAGGTCGGGAATTATCGACTTATCTCCATGAGTTAATACAAGGGTTTCTTCCGCCACAAGGTTGGTGGGATTTGGAATTTATTGCAGTGGCAAAAGGCCCTGGTAGCTTTACCGGAACTCGTTTTGGCGTAGCAACCGCTCGTACCCTAGCGCAACAATTAAATCTTCCCTTGTTTGCCATTTCTACCTTAGCCGCGATCGTGGACCATCAAGGGCAAACTTATCCTGATCAATTTCATCATGATTCCTTAATTGCGGTCCAACTTCCTGCCCGTCGTCAACAATATTTTGTTGCTATTTATCAGATAACTGATTCGGGATTAACTGCTTATTTAGCAGATACCATCATGACGCAACCGGATTGGCAAGCTACCTTAGAGCAATTAAGCCATAGTTATCAAGTGATTGATGGCTCACAAGTACCACTGGGAGAAACCGCAACGAGTCTTTTAAATTTAGCCTATCAGCAATGGCAGCAGGGAGAACGTCCTTCTTTTGCGCAAGCGAAGCCATTTTATGGACAACATCCGGTTTAAGATTGTCATTGCTAACCTACTGTGGCAGGATTAGAGATTATCTGTTAATATCAAGCGAGCTTAATGTACGACAAAATTACCCCTCCCAGTGTGGGAACGAAAATTCGTTTTCAAGATGGGGAACCTATCGTTCCTGATGATCCCATTATTCCCTTCATTCGCGGTGATGGAACTGGCATTGATATTTGGCCAGCCACTCAAAAAGTCTTAGAAGCAGCGGTTCAAAAAGCCTACGGCAACCAGAAAACCATCCATTGGTTCAAAATTTATGCAGGGGATGAAGCCTGTGACCACTATGGCACGTTTCAATATTTGCCGGAAGATACCCTCAATGCCATTGCTGAGTATGGTGTGGCGATTAAAGGGCCATTAACCACTCCTGTGGGTGGCGGGATTCGGTCTCTCAATGTTGCCCTGCGTCAAATCAATGATTTATATGCTTGTGTGCGCCCTTGTCGCTATTATCCGGGAACGCCCTCTCCCCATAAATCGCCGGAAAAATTAGATGTCATTGTTTATCGAGAAAACACCGAAGATATTTATCTGGGGGTGGAATGGCAACAAGGAACAGAAACCGCGAACAAATTAATTGATTTCCTCAATAAAGATTTAATTCCCAATACTCCCGAACATGGAGAAAAACAAATCCCCCTTGACTCTGGCATTGGCATCAAACCCATTAGTAAAACGGGTTCGCAACGACTGGTACGCCGTGCCATGAAACATGCCTTGCAATTACCCCCTTCCAAGCAAAAAGTCACCTTGGTGCATAAAGGCAATATTATGAAATACACTGAGGGGGCGTTTCGAGATTGGGGATATGAATTAGCAATCTCAGAATTTCGCCAGGAATGTGTCACGGAACGGGAATCTTGGATTCTGAGTAATCAAGAAAATCATCCCCAGTTAACCCTAGAAGAAAATGCCCGTTTAGTGGAACCGGGATGGGATAATTTAACCCCACAACGGCGCAACGAACTAATCCAAGAAGTGAAAGATGTCTTAGAAAAGCTGTGGGAAACCCATGGCAATGGGCAATGGCAACATAAAATCATGGTGAATGATCGCATTGCTGATAACATTTTCCAGCAAATTCAAACGCGCCCTGAGGAATATTCCATCCTTGCCACCATGAACCTCAATGGGGATTATTTATCAGATGCTGCTGCTGCCTTAGTAGGTGGTTTAGGCATGGGACCGGGGGCTAATATTGGCGATCAGTGTGCTATTTTTGAAGCGACTCATGGCACTGCCCCCAAACACGCTGGGTTAGATCGAGTCAATCCTGGTTCACTAATTTTATCAGGAGTGATGTTATTAGAATACTTGGGTTGGTTTGAAGCTGCCCAATTGATCGAAAAAGGGATTGCTGGCGCGATCGCGCAAGGAGAAGTTACCTACGATTTAGCTCGCATGATGAGTCAACCTGTTGATCCCCCCTTAAAATGTTCCGAATTTGCCCAAGCCATCATTAATCATTTTTCTGATGAGTCTGCCGTCAAGTAGATTACAATAAATATTAAGAATCGTTAAGTTTGGGGGAGAAAAAACTTTCAGGGAGCGATTGGTGTGAAACTATTACAGGCTCTTACCCCATCCCAAATTAAGAGTCTCGCTATTCTGGCAATCTCGGGTTTACTATTTTGGCTCAGTTTAACTACTCTGTTGCCCACCTTACCTGGATATATTGTTGAAGTGGGGGGAAATAACCATCAAGTGGGGCTGGTAATGGGGAGTTTTGCCGTGGGCTTACTCTTATCTCGCGCCCAATTGGGAAAACTCTCGGATCGCCATAGTCGTAAATTAGTAGCAATGATTGGCACGTTTGTGGTGGGAACAGCCCCCCTAGGATATCTGTTAGTTGATTCCATTCCTTGGTTAATGGCATTTCGTGCCTTTCACGGGATTAGTATCGCTGGTTTTACAACGGCATATAGTACCTTAGTGGTGGATTTATCTCCCCCAGACAAGCGAGGGGAACTAATTGGCTATATGAGTTTAGTAGTTCCGCTGGGATTGGCATTGGGACCTGCCCTGGGAGGCTATTTAGAGGCAGGTGTGGGGTATGAAGTTTTATTTCTCGTTTCTGCTACCGCAGGTTATCTGGCATTCTTATTTACCTCCCAAATCACTGAAACCAGAGACTGGGAAAATCAGTCGCAAGATGAGAGTGACACTCCCTCCCAACAAACCATTTTCCAACTACTAAGGAGTCCTCGGGTTCGTACTCCCACCATGGTTCTATTTGTCATCGGATTAGTCTTTGGTACCTTAACTACCTTTCTCCCCTTATATATCCGATCCTTAGAATTAGGTTTGAATCCTGGGTTATACTATACCACCTCTGCCATCGCCAGTTTTACCATGCGAATGATTGTGGGACGAGCTTCCGATCACTATGGTCGAGGGGTCTTTATTACCATGAGTTTGACCCTCTATACAGTTTCCATGTCAATTTTGGCAACGGCTAATACCCCAGAACAATTCTTAATCGGCGCGATCGCGCAAGGAGCGGGGGGTGGCACATTAATTCCCATGATGATTGCCCTGATGTCAGATCGATCCATCAATAGTGAACGAGGCCAAATTTACGCTCTATCCATCGGTGGCTTTGATCTAGGAATTGCCTTAGCTGGTCCCGGATTAGGTTATTTTGCAGATGTCTTAGGCTATCGTCGTTTATTTGTATTAGGCGTTGGGTTAGCTACCTTTGCCCTAATGATATTTATTACCCGATCCAGTAAAAACCTTGGTCATTCCCTGCGCTTCGCGATCGGGCAAGAACAAGATGTCTATGCTATTAAACAATAATTTCCCTATTAACCAATTAACCCTTCTTCTTCCACCTCTTCAATCATTTGCAATCCTCGGGTATCCCCTAATTTCAGCAAAGAGGATTTCGCATCTTCTTTAACCCCAAAATCCTCATCTTCCACATAAGTTTCAATCAAGGCATCCACAGCCGTGGCATAAACCACATTTGAGGGCAATTCCGCGCAAAGTTGCCCTAACGTCCAAGCACAATTACTGCGTACTGCCGGGACACTATCTGCCCTTAATCCTTCAATAATGGGGGCAATGGCTGGAATAATATCTTCATCATTCAATTTACCGACATGAGTTAAGGAACTTGCTGCCCATAACCGTACCGCTGGAATATCATTGGCAAGGGCTTCTAGTAGTGGCGAAATACAACGGCGATCGCGACAATTCCCTAACGCCCAAACAATCCCTTTACGAACATAACCATTCCAGTCAGTCTGCAGTTGTTGAATTAAGGGTTCTACGGCATCAGAATGAGGATTACGCCCCAAAGCATAAGCTGCACTGACACGAATTAAAGGACAAACCTCTTGTAATAAATTAATTAAAGAGGGAACTGCCCGCTCATCCTCTAAATCACAAAAGGCACGAGCAGCAAGCATGCGTTGTGAAGGCTCACTTGCCTCCAGCAAGGGCAACATTTCTTCAGGATCAAAAGAAGGGGCACTATCTGCCTCTGCTGACTCCATTTCATCAAGAGGGCTTTCTTCGGAGAAGTCAGCGTCGTCGGTTTCTAGTAGGGTGAGGTCATCTTCATCTTGCATATTAGCTAAGTTATCATAGTTCCTAATCTGCTGCAATATTGAACTAGAGATTTTCATGACAATGAGTCATCGCTGGTTAAAAGCGCGATCGCGCTAACTTGATCAAACCATCACTTTTACTTGAAATGGAAATTAAAAGCGACTCATTAATCCAAAACTAAGGGCTGGTAAGAGTACAAAAATGATTATCAAATATCCCAAAGCAGACCACTTATATTCGGTAGCTGTTTCTGCTAACCAACGTGCTACTTGTAGTGGGATTTGTCGCAAAATTGGTAAGCAATACGTTTACCCTGACGACATTTTAACAAGCTTATTAAAATGAACATAGGTTTCGTTTTGAACACAAAGGTTTAGCATGTTTTGGGGATATTGATGAAGTGCAGATTGTTCT
>JAHEOB010000081.1 GCA_018610095.1 Halothece sp. MAG | reverse complement strand
CCTTGATCAATCAGGGCTTTACGGGCTGCATTTAAAGCGTCAATGCGATCTTGTGACCAATCAGTATTAGAAATCACTTGGACTTTATTTTGCGCGATCGCGCTCATTAATCGGGAAATATTGGGTCGATCCCCCCATTTACAGTTAAACGCTTCGGCTAATTCCTGTAATTGCTTTTTCTCGGGTTCTGAAACCGATAGTGTTATGGATTGACCTTTACGACTCATTTATACGGACACTTTTTAAGTAAATTATCTTGACATCTTTCTATTTTCCAAGACAGTATAAAACTATGCAAGCAAACACGGACAGTTTTTCATTTCATCTTATGATTAAGAATGATTATTTTGACCTGTTTTAGCTATGCAGCAGAACATAGAAAAGTCTTCTATGCAAAAGTAATACCGACAATAAGGAGAAAACACAGATGAAGCGAAAACGCTTATTTGAGCGTCAATCGACAAGTTTAGAAGAACAATACTTTCACCAAATTCGTCCTCAACTATATGAATTACATAGCACCCATGCCCAACATGGAAAACGTGCCGGACGTAGTTTAGCTGAACATTTGGATTCTGCGTGTCAGTTTGTCCTGACAGTTAGTCAAGTGGCAGGCGTTGCCCAGCAAAAGCGAAGTTGTATTCTTGCTGCAACGGCAGTTCACGATCTAAATAAATTAGATCCAGATCAGCGCCGAGTTCAAACTTTAGCACGGGATTCGAGTTTCCTCCAAGAACAGTTAGAACGGGCTGGTGTCCGTGGACTGGTAAAAACTGACGAAGACTTAGAACTGGTACGACGGTTAATTGAACGGCATTCAGGACATAATACCAGTGATGGAACACGCTTTTTACCGGAAGACCCCAACATTAAACGTTGGGCTGCCATGCTAATTGGGGCTGATTTATTTGATTTAGGCATTGATAAAGCCACTCGTATCCGTAAAGTGGAGAATGAATTAACCGTGGCGTTAGGGCGGGAAACCAAATTATTTGAAATTACGTTATCTGAGGATCGAGGTTATCTCACTGCTTTATTATTAGCTGCCTGTGAAGACATCCTACATAGCTATGGATTATACACCCTTGCCATTAATCCTAATGGTCAGATTTTCATGGGAGAAACGTTCCCAGAACATGATTTAGCCCCTGAAATTGCCCAAAAATGGCAAGAAAAGATTGATCAGGTGTTTGGTAGTAATGTTGAAGAATTAATCAAAGCAACGAAAGATGGTATTAAAGTTGATCCTCAAGCCATCCAACAAAATCTTGATGGGGCAATTGATGCAGTTGATGCCCAGCTAACGAAAAAATCGAAAAATTATAACGCAAACAAAATCAAAAACGATATTGCCAAGTACGGAACAGAAGCAGGGGAACAAGCCGTTGCCACTGCAGAAAATTTAGGACTACAACCAGTTTCTAATGCCGAAGAATTTGCTTTCTCAGAAGGTCTCAAAGCAATTTATCTCAGTTATCGTGAAGCAGACTTAAGTAGCAAACAAGCATGGGATCGGATTGCGGAGCAAGTGGGATTATCTGCTGAACAAAGAACTGCCCTGGAACCCTTTAATTCTCAATATGGAAGGTGTTTATTTGCTGCTAAAGTTGCCAAAGAGCAAGGCATGACAGTGATTCAAGCTGCTTTGCGAGATTCCTTTACCTTGCGCCAAAGTGAACCAACGACAGTTTCTCAAGAAAAAGTTGATGCGGTTGCTCGATTACTCAATTTATCCCACCAATGGCAAGGTTTTTCTGAACTGACGGCTTATATTAACGCTAATCCCCGTAAACGTTGCTCTTTGGGAACCACTTCTTCACAAGTGGATGAATTAGACTCCAATAAGATGCCCAAGGGAACGAAAGTACAATCCTTTTCTAATCGCCTGCCAGGGGGAATGAGTGCCGAACCGAAACGACGAGGAGATCATTTATCAGCCCTCAGTTATCAACTTTTAGCAGTGGGGGCTAACTTCCCCAACACTGGCAAACAAAGTCCCATTTATCTGCATTTTGCCTTGCCTCAAGGTTCTAGTCCAGAATTTAAAGGCATTTGGCGGAGTTGGTTAGAGCAAACAGCAGCCAATAACGCCGAAGGAGGAACGGTTACGGTTGATGAATGGAAACTCTATCGAGACAACATTGTTGCCTTTAGAGGAAATAAAGTCGTTGGGGCAGCATTTCCAAAACGTCCGCAATTTATCCAGTCCACCGTTATTATCCCTCTAGTTTGGGGAGAGGTGAACCGTTCTGTTGCTTTACTCAAATCTTTACGACTTGCCCTGGAATTAGCCCTTGCCCTTGATGTTGGCTTTCCCTTTATTTTAGGGGGCAATTTAGAAATCGATCCCAAATGGGATGTGTTTGCACGAGTAGAAGGTATTTCTTCCCCCTTACAATCCCTATTAGGCAATGGGCAATATTTTCGAGATGGACAACTTTCCCAGCAACGAAGAGAGGAGGAATTAACTGCAGAACAAGTTTTAGAACGCTTGCAATGTATCGGACAGTTAGCGGTTTCTGTCGCCAGTTTACAGAAAAAAGATGATTGTCTCTATGAGTTAGCAACCGCAGCCCAGCGTCCACTGCAACTCTATTATGTGCTTTTGCGATGGGTCCTGCGGGAACAGGATGATCCCAACTTAGAAGCCGTTTGGAATCGAATTAAAGAACCTTTAATGACATTACTGGAGAGTCTTATGTCACAAGAAAATGATCGCGTTTCTAATTATCTCAAACAAGCTGCTCGTATTGCAGCCGAAAGTAAACTTTGGGGAAGTTCTTTCCGCCGAACCGCCCAAACAGAACCATTTTCGGAATTTATCAAAGCAATTCGGACACGAAAGCCCCATTTAGACTGGGATACGATTTTTGCATCCTTAATCGAAGAGTATCATAAGCGCTTAGACCGCATTCGAGAACATGGTGTCGGCGCCACTAAGCACGAACAAATCAAACAATTTTATGACGTGTTACGCCAACTGTTTGACAATGTTTATCACACCCGCCCAGAACGATTGCTATCTGACCGTAAAACCTTAGAAGCAGCTTATCTGTTCTTTTTACAAGAAGAACGTCAAAAACTGAAAGCAGAGGCTGACCAAACTGCTGAGGAAGCCTCTTTTACGGAATCTGTCAACTAATACCACGACTGATACAAGGAGAAATCACCATGTCTATGGAAAAATTAAGCCCTTATCTTGCCCCACAATACGAAAACTTTCCCAAAGGTCGCACCATTGGCTTAGTGGTATTGCGAACTACCCAATCGGAAACCATTTTCCGTACCGAAGGAACTGGGGAACCCATGTCGAGTGAAACTGTTGCTGCAGGTATAGAAGATCAAACTACCATTCCGCGTTTAGTCATGACCAAGCGGAAACAAGTTGCCCCAGAACGGCGACGGGGACGCGAATTTTTACGTTCCTACGATTTGCTTTATACAGCACCAAAAATAGACAAACTGTGTTCTCTGAATACCAATGCCCCCTGTGAAAAATGTATTGATTGCTTTCTTTACGGCTTTGCCGCTGGCGGGGAAGGGGCACAGAAAAGTCGCGTTTGGACTGAGGATGCCTTTAGCATTTTACCTTCTACCGAATTAATTGGCGATCGCACGATTAATGCCCTCTATGAAACGGGAACGATGCGTGATGAACAAGGAAATGCTTCTACCTCTCTTAATACCAGTGAATATATTAAACCCAGTGTCCACTTTCTGGATGTTCTCACCCTAAAAGATGTTACTGCTGATGAATTACGTTATGCCGTTGGTAACCTGCTGTTAACGAGTCGTTATGGTGCGGTTTCTAGTCGCGTGGGACGCATGGAAAATCAAATTTTAGGAGTGTTTGGCGGGATGGCTGAATTACCAAGTTCCTTAGAACTGGTACAGGGCATATATGACAAGATGCAGGCTGATCCCAATACGCAACTTGAACATCCCCTTTCCACTAACTCATTGATTGAAGCGACTGAAAACATTATTG
This sequence comes from Halothece sp. MAG, assembly GCA_018610095.1. Lineage (GTDB taxonomy): Bacteria > Cyanobacteriota > Cyanobacteriia > Cyanobacteriales > Rubidibacteraceae > Halothece. The sequence goes on along the minus strand of JAHEOB010000081.1, from coordinate 4,026 downwards.
CCGACTGGACCAATAAACGAGGCGTTTCCATGCAACTTTCAGAGAGTGAATTAGATGAATTTTTAGCTGATATTGATCATCACTGGTCTCCTGCAGAACAAGAATCGTTCCTCAAACGTTTAAATGCCTCTTATGAGGAATTTCGGAGAGTCCCTGAAGCCAAAAGCGGAAAGAACAAACAACAAAGTAAAAAACAAAATCAATAACTGATGTCGGAAACCAAGACGTTTACAACGGCAAAGTTAGTGGAACTCTGGTGCGCAGAACCCATTTTCTTTGCCTCGCGGGAACTTTCTGATACTTACTATACCGAAGGCACCATCGGCAATTATGCCCTTGCTTATGCGTTAGGCTGGGCTAATTCTCCCTATCGTCTCACTGGAAAAGAAACTGCTAAACCGAAATATATTGAACACCTAACGCCTTTAGCAGAACAGTGTTACATCCTTCCCGCTTGGCCGGTGAATGACGTTGCGTTTCGCTTTGAACAGTTTAATGCCCTTTCCGATGCTTACTGGTATGCCATGATGCAAAATCGCGTGGCAACAGCGCGAGAAGATTTACCAACCCATCGTAGCGGGAAAAAGCCTAATAGTTTTCGTCCCAGTAACTTTCCCCAAATGGGACGCTTACGAATGATTGAACGGAATAATCGTTTCCAAACCATTATTTTCGGCGATCGCGCTATTCCAGAATATATCCGTGTTGGCAAATTTAGCAGTAAAGTCCGTGTGGATATTAGGCAGGAGTTGTCAGTTTACGCCCTTCCCGCTGATCAATATACGTGCAACACCTATCTCAATTCCGCTGATATTCCACCGAACTTACAAATGCTGGCGTTTGATGTGATTTCCATTCCCCCTGTTTCCTTGCTAAAAAACTTGCAATTTTACGGTGAAGCTTGGCAAATCGGGGATTTTATTGTTCCTGCTAACCTTCAATTTTTGGGTGGACGAGATGAGTAATCAACTAAACTTACACCTAGAACCAGCTTATATTGCTGCTTGTTCCCAGATTCCTACTGAACTCCAAGACTGCTTAGAACAAGCATTACAGCATCAAGTGGATGTTTTTGAAGCAGCTAAAACCCATGATATTGTTCTTGATGTTGCTCCAACTGCAACTGGAAAAACTAAAGCGGGTTTAAGTACCTTAAAACATAATCGCGATCGCAGTGCTGTTTATATTGCTCCCACCAATGCTTTAATTGAACAGCAAACTACCGCAGCAGAAGAGTTCGTTCAAAAAGCTGGTTTACCCCATGTTGTCAAAGCAGCATCAGCCAGATATATCAAAGAATGGTCTGATGATCGCGTGGGGAAACGTTCTGGAGAAAAACTCTATAATGTCCTTCGTGAGCCTGCAACGATTTTCCCAGAATGTGGCGGGAAACCCATTCTTTTAGTTACCAATCCCGATATTTTTTACTACGCGACTTTCTTTGCTTATAACCATTTAGATCGAGGAAATATTGCTAGTGAATTTTACAGCAGTTTTTCGACTGTAATCTTTGATGAATTTCATCTCTACAATGCGAAACAACTGGTTAGTTTATTTTTCTATTTAGCCCTTTCTCATGTCTTTGGCTATTTCCAACACAATCGAAAAGTTATTTTATTAACCGCTACTCCAGAACGGGCTTGTCAAGCTGCGTTAAAAACTTTACAACAGGAAGGAGTTAAAATTAAAGAAATTAACGGTACTGAAAATAACAATAACCTGATTCCGTCTCAAACTGCCATTGATTTAGAAATTCGTGCCAAACCTGAAGAAAAAGACTCACTGATTGAAGCAATTACGCAACAAGTGCTGCAACAATTAGAAAGTTTTCCCGATCAAAATGGGGCAGTCATTCTTGATTCTAAAGATACACTTAATCGCATTTACGATCATCTAAAAGCTAAAGGATTACAGAATCAAATTGGACGCATTATTGGTAATACTCCCATTGATGACCGTCAAGTTGCAGCCCAGAAACAAGTCATTTTAGCCACTAGCACGGTTGATGTTGGCTTTAATTTTGAAAAATTTCCTGAACCCTCTCGACAAAACTTAGACTGGTTAATTTTTTCAGTGCGCGATCGCGCTTCTTTTTGGCAACGGTTAGGGCGTGTCGGAAGGGTGTTAGGTAAATCAGAAACCAATATTCCCTCTAGCGCGATCGGCTATTTACCACCGCAAGCATGGGAACAAGGAATTGAGACCTTTGATGGTTCCCAAGGGCGTAAAGAGTTAGCAGAAATGTTATCACATTTAGAGTGCTTAAAACGTCCTTTTCTAGATGTTTATTGGAAATCAGAAGCCTTTTTAGAAATTGCCAGACCGCTTCTTGAACTAGAAACGGTTTTGGCAGATTTACCGCAAGAAGATTTAGTTATAAAACTATATCAAACCCTGCAAAACGTTTTAGGCGGAAACAAAGAATGGACTTATTATCGCCAACGGATGAAAGTTATTCAAGGCGCTGAAAATATTGCAAAGTGTTCCGTAAAAAAAATTCAAAAAGACTGGAAATATATTAAAGGAGGACGCAATTGTGTTAAAAGCTTTCTCAAAGCAAACTATCAACAAGAGTGGGAAGAAATCCAAGCAGGTGAAAGAACCCTAGAAGAAGTGGAAGAGTTAATTCAACAAGATCAGGAAATTGCTGAAGACTTACTCGAATATGCCACTATTCTGAAAGAAAGTTATGCACCCTTATTTCGCTTCCGCGATCAATTATTCCCCAATCTGATTGTTCATGATCCCAACAATCTACTCCTAGATGAAGTTGGGGATACCCATCTTGATCCCATTCATTTATTACGCTTTTTAGAGTTTGAGACTAATGAAAATGAAATTACACTCACTCAACGCGCAGAAATTCCTTACAATCTTGCTTTTAGCTTACAAGTTTTTGATTTAGAGGAATTCAAATATAATTATTTGGGAAAACTATACGCTTTCAAGAATCTAATCATTAAACGGATGCAATTAGGGAGTATCCATCCTACAACCTTACCTAAGCCCTTACAAGAAGCAATCCAAAATACTTATATTCCAGGCGTCATTGTCAAAGAACATCGTAATAACCGTTGGGCAATTTATAAGTTAAAAAAACAAGGTTTAGAGTCCTATCCCATACAAGTATCTGATTATGGCATGAGTAAACCTAAAGAATACCTATTTTTCCCAACTTTGTCAGGAATCCTCGCGATCGCGCAAGCAGGCTTTGCTCTCAAATGCCCTGATAATGAAGATTTTTATGTGGTTTGATGCTTTCCTTAAAAAGGAATTTACTTTAATGTTAAATAACTAAAAATCGTATCAACCGATAGCTGGAAATTCGGTAAGCGACTGAAGCCCTGTATGATTTCATTGCCCTGATAAGTTCTCGGTTGTTGTTGTGGCAAAAAAGCCATCACCAATCGTTCTTCTGGATCAATTAACCAACCTAATTCAGTGCCCTGATCTAAGCAAAAAAGAATATTATTGATCACTCGGATTGAACTTTGTTCGGGAGACAGAATTTCAATCGTCCAATCCGGAGCAATGGTGAACGTATCCTCAATTTCTCCTTTTTCATTCACTGGTATATTATCCCAATTAAAAACACTAATATCAGGAACAATTGAGCGACCACCAAACGTACAGCGTAATTCTGTAAAAGCTGTTGCAATCGCTTGCGCCTCTGCAACCTGATTAATTTCAGTTGCTAGGCGAATTTGTAAGCGACTATGTTTTCCTTTCGGCATGGGCTTGGTGTAAATTGTACCATCAATATATTCTTGAGCGGGTTTCGTTTCGGGTAATTGCAGGAACGCTTCTAGGGAAAGTTGGGATTGGGTTTGACTAGAAATCATAGGCTTTTGTTGAATGTAAGATTACTTTAAATATTATATACGGATACATGAACCGATTTAGCGCGATCGCGCACTTATTTATACGGACAATAGATAGATTTTTATAATAGTCATTTTAGAATAGAGCGTATTATGATGAAAAAAGAGAAAGATACGGACATGATCGTTAATGCCTTATAGTCTG
>JAHEOB010000080.1 GCA_018610095.1 Halothece sp. MAG | reverse complement strand
TTTTGCCCCTGCCGTTCGTCCCCCCACGGTTCCCTTTAGTCGCATTCGATTTTCGATAATGGCAACCCATCAACAACAACATCTGCAACAATTGGTGGAGGCTCTAACCCACTTCGGGACCTCTTTTTCCTCCCCTTGCAGTTAACTATAGCGCGATCGCGCCTTGTCTAACACTGCTTGTAAGGGATTACCGTAAAAAGCTAGTAGTTAACCATAAAAAGAATAAACTTGCTAAGACTGTAAATTGAGTATCATTCATTCCTTCAGCAACAATGGGGCCAATTACCGAACCGATTGCCACTCCCACCACTAAAGTAACGACACTAATTAAAGCAGCTCGAGCAAATCGTTTTTCCTTACGATACAACAGAAAAACCGTTCCGGGAAACCCCAAACTCAATGCTGTGGTCGCTAGTTGAACACTGGAGATACTCATGCCCCCCAACACAACAAACACCCCCGCAGCAATTAATAAATCATTGCGAGACGGAGTATCAAGCAGCCGCTGTAGCCAATCAGGGGAATTTCCTTGACTGATGGGATTGGGCTTCGGTTGCGCGGGTTTAGCTTTCTCAGGAAAGCGAATGCGTTCAGGAACTTTGATTTTACCTTCTTGGCGTAAACGAAGCCGATCCATGATGACAGCATCATAGGCTGCTTCCACAGCTTCCTTTTGCTGTTGATCATTTTCATATTCTTTCATTAAGCGCGTTTTGGCTTCCTGAATTTCTTCAAAGGAAGCATCTTCAGTAACGCCAAGTTGTTGATAGGGATTTTGCTCAGTCATGCTTCTCTCCTTTCCGAGGCTGCTGTTGATGCAAATCAAGAAAAATTAATTACCCATTGATATTGGATTGTTCCGTTTGGGTGGAGCGACTCTGACTGGAAGAGGCGTCGGAAACGGTTTCTGCTTCAGAATCACTGGGTTCGAGTTGCGCGTTCATTTTGACAGAATCATTCGTTTGCCCTTTACTGCTTTCTCGTTTGAACTCGTTTTCAAACTCTCGGGAAGCGTCTTGAAATCCTTTCAGAGCTTTACCTAAACTACTACCAATTTCGGGTAATTTTTTGGGGCCAAAGATTAATAGGGCAATGACAAAAATGAGTGCCATTTCTGGTAAACCAATCCCAAAAACATTCATGAGAGAGTCTCCTTTTGTGGGGTCGTTAGTTCCTAGTGTATCTTTTTAATCTTCTGGCAGTTCATACTGCTCAACAATCCGTTTTGCAAATTCGGGCACATGGTCTTCTAATTTCTCGGGATAATTTCGCTTCACGTATAAGTAATTCCGAGTGAAGTGAGAATCAATGGAGAAACGAGCATATTCTAAGCCTTGGGGACCAATTCTTTCAATTATCACGCCCATTAATCTCGCTGCCCACATGGGGAGAGTAACGCCTTTATCATAAGCTGGGATACTTTGTTGAACCGCGTTTTTGCGATCGCCTTTTGAGCTAACAGGTTGGGTTTCTAATTGATCTTCCACCACATTTAACATCTCTTGGCCAGTGTCATTACGAACCACAATCCACTGGTAATTGAGCGGGGCGCCCATATATCCCACTACCAGATCCGCAAGGGAATTAACATAATCAAAGCAACTCATGCAGGAGGGGGCAAATACATCTTTTAATTCTTTGGTATTGAGGCCAAAAAAGGGAACTTTTTCAATGCTGCCATCTTCATGTTTGAAATGGACGCGAAAATCCTGCATGAATTCATAACTGACAACGGTATCAGGAGATTTACTGGTGGTTTCTAGGAATTTTTGCAGTCCTTGGCGGGTGACATTATCCACACAAGGTGTGCCTAGCACATAGAGTTTTTCTAAACCAATTTTGTCTTGAACTTCTCGTAATGCTTGAATTTGACAGCCTACGCCAATCACAAGGAGACGTTTGAAACCGCATTGTTCCACTTCTTCTAAAATGGATAAATTGGGAGACAGGGTGGGTTTATTGACCTTTGCTGCTAACACTTCTTCTGGGGTACGGGCAATAATGGGCACCGGTTGGAAGCGATCCTCATCGGAATTTTGCACACAAACCACGCCTTCCACCTTACCCTGATTTAACATTTCACACGCGATCGAGCTAACAATGCCAGTCCATTGTGCCCCCTCAATGGGTTCTTTCTTGCGAGCAGCAAACATCTGTTGATGAACTCCAAAATAGAGGTCATCTTCGTTGTTTAAATCCCGAGACTGACCGTGGGCTTGTTCTTCCAGTTCCGCAATTTGCTCATTGAGAAAGGCACACGCCTGTTTAACATAGTGAATGTAGTAGGTATCGCATAAGCCGCATTCACTACAAAGCGCTTTTGCAGGACGGGGTTTCCCTGGGGCTAATCCTTTGGCTTTTTGATGGGGAGGGGCAACACTCATCCTAGTTTATTTATGAACAGACTACTGTTATTAGGGTAATTCACATTAGCCAATTCAGACTAGGCGATATCATTAATGACTCGAACAATTTCCCCTTTATTAGCGGTTCTTCTCAGTTTAATGAGTGCTGCTTGTACGCCCACGACGATCAAGGAGTGCCAAAAACTGATTGCGATTGCCAATCAAACGGTAGCCGACACCGAAGACATCACCAATGATCGGCAAACTCGTAATCCCGAAGCCGCCTTACAAGCTGCCAAAGTCATGGAAGAATCTGCTATTACCTTAAGCCAGTTAGATTTGAGGGATGAACAGTTACAACAGTATCAAACCCAGTTAGTTAAGGTTTATCAACAGCACGCCCAAGCCACGCGATCGTTTGTCACTGCTTATGAAAACAAAGATAAAGCGCAATTGCAACAAGCGCAACAACAAATCCAACAGGCAAGCACCTCAGAACGGGAATTAGTGACAAAAATTAATCAATATTGCCTAAAATGAAAAAACGAAATGATTGCTTAATTAGCTAGGTGGGCATGAAAATACAAGCAACCGATAACACAACTTTAAAGTGGAATGGCGATACCTTAGCAGTGGGGTTATTTGTCGGTGGCGTCACCGTGACCGGTGAGTTAGCCCAACTGGATGACAAGTTAGCAGGAACCATTAAAGAATTAATTGCCGAAAGCGATTTTGACGGGAAATTTGGCAAAAATGTTGTCACCCGAGTTGGGGGAGATGCCCCGGTTCGCAAAATTATGTTAATTGGATTGGGGGATGCTGATGAGTTTACACTGGATACGGTTCGCTTAGCAGGAGCCGCGATCGCGCGCTTAGCCAAATCGGAACACAGCCAAAGCCTTGCCATCAGTCTCCCCATTTTTAATAATGATCCCGCCCAAACCGCCCAAGTCATTACGGAAGGCGTTACCCTAGCCCTTCACGAAGACCGTCGGTTTAAATCAGAACCCAGTGAAAATCCCCTCAAATTGGAAACCGTAGAACTATTAGAACTCGGGGATCAACAAGCAGCCATTACCAAAGCAGAACAAATTTGCGATGGGGTAATTCTGGCAAAAGAATTAGTAGCAGCCCCCGCCAATTCCGTTACTGCCGTTACCCTTGCTGAGTTAGCGCAACAACTTGCCTCTGACTATAACTTAGAACTGGAAATTCTGGAAAAAGCGGATTGTGAACAACTGGGAATGGGGGCTTATTTGGGAGTGGCGCAAGGCTCTGAAATTCCTCCCAAATTTATTCATTTGACTTATAAACCTCAAGGAACACCGCGTCGCAAAGTAGCAATTGTCGGGAAAGGGTTAACGTTTGACTCAGGTGGTTTAAACCTCAAACCATCAGGCAGTGGCATTGAAACCATGAAAATGGATATGGGGGGTGCTGGCGCTACATTTGGGGCAGCTAGAGCCATTGCCCAACTTCAGCCTGATGTGGAAGTTCACTTCATTAGTGCTGCCACCGAAAATATGATTAATGGTCGCGCTATGCACCCCGGGGATATTCTTACTGCCTCTAATGGCAAAACCATCGAAGTGAATAATACTGATGCGGAAGGACGCTTGACGTTAGCAGATGCCCTTGTCTTTACAGAAAAATTAGGCCTTGATGCCATTGTTGACCTTGCTACCCTCACTGGGGCTAGTAAAATTGCCCTTGGCGATGAAATCGGTGGCTTATTTAGTACCGATGACAATTTGGCTCAACAGTTAAAAGATGCTGCAGCGGTTGGAGGGGAAAAAGTTTGGCAGATGCCATTAGAAGACAATTATTTTGAGGGCATGAAATCTAAAATTGCGGATATGAAAAATGCCGGGCCACGCCCAGCGGGTTCAATTACCGCTGCTCTGTTTTTGAAGCAATTTGTGGATCGTACCCCTTGGGCCCATATTGATATGGCGGGTCCCGCCTGGATTGATAAAGAAAGTGGGGTCAATAATGCAGGGGCAACCGGATTCCCTGTTCGGACTTTAGTCAATTGGGTTTGCAGCTAATTGCCCTTTATAAGCGGTTAAGGCTAGCCTCCATCACCGCTTGGGTTTGCCCAGAAACGGAAAACAATAACGCCTCCCGATACACCCGTTGAGCAGGATGTGTTTTGGCATTGGCTGCCCCACTGGAAGCAATTACCCCAGCATGGGCACAACGTTGGGCAAGCCGAATCACTTGGGCACGGAGTTGCAGGCGATAGTCAAAACTGCTTTCGGTGGGGTCAATCGCAGCAAACATTGCTTCCCGAACCCGATCATGTTCCTGTTGGAGCGTTTCATGGGTTTGTTGTAAAAAAGGTAGTTCTTTTTTTTCGGCGGCAGTGGCAACAATATCTAATCCTGCTTGAGCACAACCGAGGGCATAAAACCCGTGATGAAGAACATTTTTTTTGTCACTTTCATGAATAGCATCCCCAGCTTGCCTAAATAGAACGTCTTGTTCTGGTAAAAATACCTCTTCCACAGTGGCACTGACTGTATTGGTTGATGCCATTACGGCCAAATCCATTGGGGTAGAAAATTTGATCTGACCCTGCTTTAGAGACGATGTTAACGGCATCATGCCATACAGGGCTTGCCCATCAGGAAGGGTTGCTCCAATAATAAAGTATTCAAAGATATCATAACCGGTAATCCAAGGCACATTTCCTTGAAGTTGATAGCCACCACTAACAGGAGTTGCTGTTAAGGGTGGGTTATCAGTTCGTCGCAATTGCGAAAAACCCACTCCCACTAAGGTTTCTCCTATTGCCATGGTGGGTAAGTAAGTTTGCTTTAAGGTGGGGTTGTTACTCTTACTAATGATAGAGGCAGCACTTTGATGTTGCGTTTGTAGAAAAGCTAGTGCCCCTGAGTAACGTGGTATCAGGGTTTGTAGTTGCCGAAAAGTGACCAAATTAGCCTCTAGTCCACCATAATGTTGCGGAATGCGGAAACCAAATAATTGAAATTGATTCAGTTCCCAGAGTGCTTTTTTTAAAGCAGTGGTTTCTTCATCCAAATGATGAGCTTGTGGGGCAATTTCTGTTTTCAGAAACGTTTCTAGCGGGGTAAGTAATTGATCAGGTTTTGGCATCATAAGCGATTATAATCATCAATAAAAACAAATCACCCATAACCAATAGCACATTAAATTACTATACCTTGAGAATGGTTATTGATCGCTGTTGCTCAGTCCCGCCATCGGTTTAACCACGCGATAAGCAAATCTCAGCAAATTGTAACAGTTCTTGACAAAACTACGAATATCCCGCCAAAACAGTGATAGGATTGCCGATAAACGTCATGATTTAACAAAAAGTAACTATGACTGAACAACTGTCTGGACAAACTCCTATATTTGGCGGTAATACAGGCGGTTTATTAACTGCTGCAGAAACAGAAGAAAAATACGCGATTACTTGGACTAGCCCCAAGGAACAAGTATTTGAACTCCCCACAGGCGGTGCTGCCATTATGCGTGAGGGGGAAAATATTTTCTATTTTGCCCGCAAAGAACAGTGTCTCGCCTTAGGGGCGCAATTCCGCACCAAATTCAAACCGAAAATTGAGGATTTCAAGATTTATCGCATTTATGCCAATGGGGAAATTGAATATCTCCATCCCAAAGATGGGGTATTCCCTGAAACGGTTAACGAAGGTCGTCCTTATGTGGGCAAAATTGACCGTAAAATTGGCAATAATCCTGATCCTGCCAAAGTGAAGTTTACTGGAAAAGAACCTTACGAAGTATAGTTTAAATTAAGGATGGGGAGGGGTTACCCTCCTCATTTTTGTTGTTTTTCCACCTGTTTCACTAAACGCTTCAGGGTGCGATACATCTCTGGAAGTCGCTTATAAATGGCACTGGAACGTAAATAAATGTGATTGGGAACGGCAGGGGAACTGGAAACCACTTCTCCAGACTTCACGTTATGGGTAATTCCTGATTGACCGGTTGCTGTGACCTTATCGCCAACAGTAACGCGATTGGCAATAGCAGTTTGTCCGCCTAATAGCACATTATTGCCGACTGTTACGCCTCCTGCAAGTGTCACTTTAGCCGCAAAGGCACAATTTTCCCCAACGTGACAGCCATGGCCAATGTGAACCCCATTATCAAATTTGGTATTGCGTCCAATACGGGTTTCTCCTGTGGCGGGTCGATCAAGGGTGCAATTGGCACCGATTTCGACGCCATCTTCTAGAACAACATAACCCGATTGCTGCATTTTATACCATCCTTGGGCGGTGGGAACAAAGCCAAATCCTTCGCTGCCAATAATTGCCCCATTGTGAATGATGCAATCTTTGCCAATTTGACTACGTTCTTGAATCGTACAGTTAGCGTGTAAAATTGCCCGATCGCGCAGTACGACATCAGGATAAATCACCACATTGGCATAAATGCTAACGCCACTACTAATTTTGACATGGGGATAAATGACCACATGGGGACCAATGTAAACATTTTCTGGAATGACCACTGACGAGTCAATTACGGCTGTCGGGTGAATCTCTGGATCGGGTTGAAACGGTTGATAAAACAGCGCGATCGCGCGAGCAAAGAGTAAACGCGGTTGAGAGGTGGCTACCCAAGCAATTCCCTTTTCTGTGGCTTGGCGTTGTAAATGCTGGTTCTCAGGTAAAATTAGGGCACTAGCACGGGTAGTATTGAGATAGTCAGCAAACCGATTTCCTTCGATATAGCTAACCGTATTAGCGGTTGCCTCTTCAATAGCAGCCACCCCTTTAATTTCGGGATTATCCATCTCATTCACAGTAACCTCAGCAAGGGCTTGAAAATGCTTAACAAGTTCACTAAAACGCATTTGTGATTATTCTCCCATGGCTTGTCCTGCTAACCAGCCAGTTGTCCAAGCATTTTGGAAATTAAAGCCGCCGGTTATGCCATCAATATCTAAGATTTCCCCTGCAAAGTAAAGTCCAGGTCTCAATTTACTTTCCATGGTGTGAAAATTGATTTCTTTTAAATCGACACCCCCACAAGTGACAAACTCCTCTTTAAAAACCCCTTTGCCCTCAATCCAAAACTCCCCTTGAATTAACTCTTTAGCAACTGCATTAATTTGTTTTTTGGAAATTTCAGCCCATTTTTGTTCAGCAGCAATTCCCACCGCCATTGCTAATTGTTGCCAAAGGCGACGGGGTAAAGCAACAGGAGAAAAACTGGTAACTTGACGACGAGGCGTTTCTGCTTTTTGAGCGAATAATTGTTCTTTAATCGTTTCTTGATTTTCTGATGGTAGCCAATTAATAGTTAATCCCATTTGATAACCAGCATCATGTAAAACTCTTGCTGCATAGGCAGATAATTTTAAAACCGCAGGGCCAGATAATCCCCAATGAGTAATCAATAATTCTCCCGTTTGCTGATATTTGGGTTTTCCCTTGGTTTGTAATTGTAGTTTGACCGTGTCTAAACTAATTCCAGCTAAGCCTTGCAATCGAGAATCTTGAAGCTTAAAGGTAAATAACGAAGGCACCAACGGTACAACATGATGACCAAACTGTTCTACCCATTGATAAGGTGGGCGTTGGCTTCCTGTGGCAAGAAGAACTTGGTCTGCTGTTAAAGCCTCTCCAGTTTTTAAGTCAACCATAAACTGCTGGTTTTGATAATTCACCCACTGCACCTTTGCCCCAGTTTTCAAAATGATGTCGTGGGCTGTTACTTCTTGCAATAAACAATCAATCACAGTTTGAGAATTATCGGTTACAGGAAAAATGCGTCCGTCGGTTTCTGTTTTAAGAGAAACTCCTCGCTTTTCAAACCACTCAATGGTATCTTGCGGTTGAAATCGGGTAAAAGCCCCTCGTAATGCTTTTCCCCCTCGGGGATAAGCTTGTACTAATTGCGCTGGATCAAAACAATGATGGGTGACATTACACCGACCTCCCCCCGAAATAGCCACTTTGCTAAGCGGTTTGCGCCCTGCCTCTAAAATAATAACTTCGGTGTTAGAAGCAGTACTGGCACAGGTGATCGCTGCAAAGACACCTGCCGCCCCACCCCCAATCACCACGACACGCATTATAATGATTCTTTAATAAATAATTCATAAACGGACAAAATAATTTCCACCACAATTAGAATGACAATATACCATTCTGCCCGTAAACTGGTGCGATGCTGCATTAGTTCTAGAACACTTTGCGAGGTGCGATAAATTAAATCTAATTTACGTTCTAAAGCTACATGACGTTCCCGAATTTCATATTCATCTTCCAGGCGAGAATAAAAATTGTCTAATTCTGGAACTTCCCACAATAGTTCTGGTTTATCAATAATTTCCACTCGCGCCACCATTTTATATTGAAATAAAAAGGTACTCCCGAGTTGGTGTAACAATTCTTTGCCCGGTTGGGTCAGTCGATAGTTTTTTTGCAAACTTGCGGTAAACGGTTCAACTTGGTCAAAGACTGAAGCCAGTTTCGTTTCATAGTGGGCTAAGACTACAGTTTTTCCTAAAACATCGGCAACAATTTGTAAATGTTCCACGCTATATTGTTTTAACCAAAGAACCCCATTTTTTACCCGTTCACTTTTTTCCGCATTGAGTCGAATTTCCACATCTTCCAATTCGGGATCATTAAAGGGTTCACTAGCATAAGTCAAAACTTGTTGCAGAAAGTCCTTTTTTTCTGATTCGGTTAACCCAAATAAAACCACAACGCCATAGTGAAACAGAATTGCAAGCCCAGTTTCACTCACTTTAACCACTGATGGTAAGGAAGCAATACAATCATAATTCTGTTCAAGGGCACGACAGTCAATTGATTCTGCTAAAAAAATCGCTTGGGTGGTAAGGGTATTGGTTTTTTGAGTGGGAAATGCTAACGTTTGCATATAGTTAGAAAACTGTTTTTATCTTAGAAACAAACTACTTAATTAATTTTGAATCCTTATTCAGATTCAACAAAACTATCTGATTTCTTAGCCTCGGGATTTCCTTGTAAGGGAATCGCTTTAGCTTGATCTCGGTTCATTTTTTGATTCACCGCTTCTAGAATTTCCTTTTCTGAAACAATAACTTTGTCTTCATGCAACAAATTGCTTTCATTTTCTTGTTTCGCCAATTGTGATTGCTTGGGTTTAGTATTCGGTTGGGAGACTGTTTCCAAGGCATCATAGCCTATAATATATGCTTTGATACCACTAATAAGAGTCACTCCTGTCAACACTAGCAGTAATACCAAGATTAATCCCACAGTCGAATTAATTTTCATCAGATGACACCTTTGCGCTTAAGGTAAATTATCCAATCAGATGTCGTCTTTGCTCTTGTCTCAATGATAAAATACAATAAAAAGAAAGGAACGACCAGGGTTGGCCGAGCGGTTTAGGCGCGGAACTCATAATTCCGTTTAGGCTGGTTCGATTCCAGCACCCTGGATTGATTATTCTAATTATTATCTGGAAAATCTGGAGACCCTAGAGAGGTACTGAAGGGATTTTTCAAGTCACGAGTGCGAATATAGGGAGGCGTAAATTGCTGTTGCAGATACTGGCGATGCAGTTGCTTAACTGATTCCGCATCCTGAACGATTTGCACTTCAGGATAATGAAATCCATACCTGATTTGTAAACTATTCATTAACCTCCCCCCAAGCATAGTAAAGGTAAAGAAATTCCCTGACTGGTCAGTAATCGCTTCTTGAAATTGTTGGTGCAAACTAGCTTCTGGAGGCACGGGGAAGGTTTCTATTTCTTCGAGTTCAGCATTGTCCGCATTATTCTTTTCATTGCCATTAGCTTCATTACCATTAGC
>JAHEOB010000079.1 GCA_018610095.1 Halothece sp. MAG | reverse complement strand
TTTAGCCAGGTAATAAGCACCGGTATAAATATTCATACAGGGATCATGTTTCAGCATCGTTTCCTGTATACCGTATTTTCGGAGTTCATTAAAATTCTGAGAATGGATCTGCATCAGGCCAACGGCATATTTTTCATCAGACACACGGTTAAGGGCATCAGTCCGAAAGGATGACTCTCTGAATGAGACAGCCCTTAATAAATCCGGGTCAATATGATAATCACGACCGGCAAGATCATAGCAATCCTGTGCTACTGACAGGGCTGGAAACATTAATGCAGAAAATAATGTGAAAAGTGTTTTCATAATATCCCCGTCGATGATTCGTTTTCATAGATTACAGCATTTTTCGGTAAAAAACGGAAGCCGGTTTTTATTAGTGAATACACGCAAGGTACAAGATATAAAATAGTCTTCTCTGAAAATAGATTTCCACACACTACGCAAATTTAAAATTTGCATGAATTTACTTTAATATCATCAAGATATTATTAAAATAATATGTAAAATTTAAGATTTGCCGAAATAGCGGTGCTTATTTGGTGTTAAATTGGGGCTTTATCCGGCTACAAAAATGGCTTTTGAGTGGCTAATTAAATAATATCAATATATTAAATCATAAGTGCTAAATTAGTGCCCCCTTGATGTGCTGAAATAGTGCTGCATGATTAGCTTGATGAGTGCTTGTTTTGGTGATAAAAAGCACTAATTAGGCACTTTTAATAATCTGACCGTTTTTTTGTCAGCACTATGAAAGCACCAAAACTGGAGAGGATCTTTATTATGGCAAGACAGAATGTTTATATGAATCAGAAAACGTATGATGCTTTAAAATCTATTGTGGAAGAGCGGAGAGCTGACGGTGCCAATTTTTCGGATGCCAATATGTCGAGTGTCAGTTCTGAAATGCTGGAGATTGGTATCCGGGTCACCATGAATCTGAAAAAAAAATCAGAGGAATTAGGTGAGGACGGTTATACCTGGGAAGATCTTTATAAAAAGCAAATTATGGATGACCTTGTTAAATCGAAAGTTTGTTTGCAAAAAATATTTGAAATGCTGTTTGATCTTCAGGAGATAAAATCAGATTCTCGCTATGATTTCAGAGAAGCAGTTCAAAAGATGAAATCAGAAAGGGATGAATTGTTAGCGAAGTTTTTTGACGATAAAGAGTCGGTAAAATAATTACTGATATGAACATCATTTTGTGATGCATGACAATTAAATTTATTGTTATTTGACTTTTGTATATGTTATATTTTATGTAATTTACAATTTAAGAAATCGCTCAGTAAGAAAGCGGACACTTTCCTACTGAGCTGAACACATAACTCCCGATTTAGGAGACAGTTACATGTCTGTTGAACATGCTATTGATCTATCCTTCAGATCTCAAGATCTTTTTGTATCTCAACTCAGAGAAATCATCAAAAAATCGTCATATTGGATGGTTTGCAGTTCAGGTGATGTTTTTTTGTTAAGTAACACGAAAACAGACCTTAGGAAAATAACAGTCAAACCCGAAAAAAACTATCTTATTAGTTCCTTCCCTTTAGAATCTGTTGTCTTTGTTGAAGATAAAAAATTCTCCATCATCTCTCCTTATCAGTTATTCAAGATACCCGTTACTTACAACAATAAATATTGTTCTCTTTATGTTTATTTTAAAATCTTAAGAGGTGATTTTTATCATTGCTTTTTAAATAATGATTTGTTTAACAAAACAGATTCGCTTGGGAATAAATTAGATTTTGAATTTCATGTTAACAGATTAAAAGAACTTAATCCGTTAACTATTTTCACCAATAAGGAATGGTTAGTTTTATGGCTGCTAATGCAAAAATTTTCAACTAACGAAATAGCAAATACGTTACAACTAAAATCAAATACAATAAAAAAGACAATCGATAGGGTGTTAGGTGTCAGAAAACTCGCCCTCTTTCAGAGGGAAATATTTGTTGAAGTGGCGAAATATTTGGGATGGGATTTACTTATACCTGTTTTCTTTTTAAAAAATAACACTGTATAAAAAAACAGACCCGACCTGGGTATTGACGGGTATTGCTTATGACCATAAGCTAAATTTTATTTTTCCATGAGGCTTTTATGAAACAGAAAGAATACCGTCCGGTCACGATCAGTATTTCGATTTCTGCCGAAACCAACCGCTTACTGACTGAATCCGCCAGACAGTCAAAACGCACAAAGGCTATTGAGGCAATTATCCGGTTATCTGAAAGTCTCCGGTCTGTAGATCATATTGAGGGGCATTATCAGCAGTTACTGACGAAATATTAAAATATAATTAAGCATTAATAACAATCCCGTCATATTTGTATTTTGTTGTATTTCACAGCAACGGTAGCGCTTTGCCTGAAAACAGGGCAGGGCAAATCCGTGCGGTAGCTATAGCTTAATGCCGGCAGTATTACACGCCCTATTTCTGTTTACTCAAAATACAGGAAATATGCCGGGTAATATTGCCCGGACGATGACGGTAATAATGGTTACGTCATCATTTTTTCAGTGTACTCAAAAGGAACTTACCATGAGTGAAATCTCGGTCATGAATAATAACGCCGCGCAACCGGCAGCAAAAAAAGGTCTGTTTGCCCGTGCGCTGGCGGCGGTCAACAGCCGGACGGCCAAAGCGCTGTTTAAGGGCGTTGCGGTACCGCTGGCGCTCTGGCTGGCTGCCCGGGGTGTGGCACACGCGGAAGACCTGACCGCCGCCGGTAAAGAGGATGCGGCGGACACCTTCGGTGAAGACTCCACCATGATGTATTACTTCATGCTGGCCGAAGTTATCCTGGTCTTCATTCTTTACCTGCGTAACCACAACCCGGCCACCTTCCTGCTGATCCCGGTCTTTATTGTGGTCACCAAAATCATCTTCTCTATTATCTCCTCCCGCTCCGGCGGCTGAGACAGTCTGACGTATAAGGAACAGTTTGATGGAAGAGGAGCGTATTAAACGTTTCAGTTTTCCTCAGACTCTCACGGAGCAGAGCCGTCCGATAGGACTGCCGCTGGATGAAACCGCCGTTATCGGCATCCCGATGGGATGGGGATTTATGGACGGTCAGCATCTTGCCGGGCTGGTGATCGGCGCTCTGCTCTGGTTCGGACTGAGGTATTTCAAGAAAGGGCGGGGAACCACCTGGCTGCTCAATGCCTGCTACTGGTATCTGCCCGCGTATTGTTTCAGAGGTCTGTATAAAGTGATCCCGGAGTCCGCGTTCAGGCTCTGGCTGAGATAGGAGTTCCGCAATGAAACTGAGCGCAGCCAAATCGGCTAACCGTTTTATCTCCCTGGTCTTCATTACCCTCGTTTTTCTGCTGATAACCAGCCTTGCCGGTAACCTGCTGGCCTGGATGCGGATAGACACCCTGATTAATTCCCGTCAGGAAACCTATATCCCGATGTTTTTTGACACGCCGTTCACCTTAAGCCGCACCCATGCGGATGCCAATTATCTCGAACAGACGGCACAGTCCCTGATTTTCCTGCGTTACAACGTGTCACCGGAAACGGTGCGTGCCAGCCACAAAGCGGTGCTGCGGTTCGTGGACAAAGACAGCCGCACGGAGATGCAGGAGGCGCTGGCCGACGAAGCGCGGATCATCACCGACAACAACGTGACCTCGGCGTTTTATATCAGCAGCCTTGATGTCTATCCCGACCAGGGCATAGCGGATATCACCGGCACGCTGCAGACCTGGATAGGCAACCGGAAGTCCCTGCCGGAGGAGAAGCGGCTCCGGCTGGCGCTGAAATATGACCGGGGGCTGACCACCATCCGTGATTTTAAGGAAATGACTGATGAGAAAAAGAAAAAATAGCCCGCCGGTCAGTACGGCTCCGGGCCTGCTGCTCTGTGCCGGTCTGCTGTTGTCTGCGCCGGTATTCAGTGAACCGTTGGCACAGCCCCCTGTGCGGATTCCGGTGACCGCCGACAGTCAGGTAAAAGTGGCGTTCAGTAATACCCAGCCCAATATGCTGATAGTGCCGGGTGACCGGATT
>JAHEOB010000078.1 GCA_018610095.1 Halothece sp. MAG | reverse complement strand
TAATCACCAAATATCCCGAAATTACGCAAGTGTTTTCCCAACAATTAGCAGAAGAATTAGCGGTTGTTTCCTCACAACTCAATTTTGAACAAGAACGGGCTTATATTTTACGCCCCTATTTAGTCAGTAAGGCGAAACGGGGAATCATTGGCAGAAGTCGTTATGCAGTAAGATTGCGACAACAAATTAAACAAGCCTCTAATACCCAAGAATCCGTTTTAATTTTTGGCGAACCGGGATTAGAGAAAGACAATGCTGCTGCTTTGATGCATTTTGGTTCTCCCAAACGCCGAGAACCCATTATCAAACTTGATTGTAGCACCTTGCAAGCAAGTGGGGCAGAATTATTTGGTCGCGTCAATGGTAAATTTGGCCTTCTAGAAGCCTTGGGCGAAGGCACTCTGGTATTGAATAATGTTCAAGAATTGGATCCAGAGCTGCGTCCGGCGATCGCGCAACTTTTAAAAGATCAGACTTATACGCCAGTTCCTCGTCCTGATCAACCCCCACCTGCCCCAAAAACCTGCCAAGCTAGGATTATTTTAATTTCAGAACGAAAGGTTCCTGAATTAGACCCTTATGTGGAGCAAACCATTAAAGTGCCTCCCTTGCGGGTACGAAAATCCGATATTGAGGATTATGTTAAGTATTTTATTTCTCTCATTTGTCGGAGTAAAGGCTTGAAAAAACCGCAACTGACCCCAGAAGCCCTCCGTCAACTACAAGGGTATGATTTTCCCAATAATATTACCGAACTGGAAAATTTAGTTCGTCGCGCGATCGTGCAATTGCCCGAGGGACAACCCCTCACCGAAGAAATCCTTTGGCCGTCGTATAATAAGAAAAAACAACTACGCTTAAACTTACTTAACATTTCTCCCAAGTTCCGTCGTTTCTTGCGTAGCCCATGGTGGCCCGATCGCTTGAACTATTGGTTTGTCTTACCCGCCTTTACCTTCGTCGTTGCCGTTTTATTCTTGGGGCCGCAAAACCGAGAAGAAAACTTTGGGCTTAACCTATTTTGGGCATGGTGGTGGCCAGGGATTCTCATTGCCTTTCCCTTTGTGGGACGACTCTGGTGCGCCGTCTGTCCCTTTATGATCTATGGGGAAGTTGCCCAGAAACTTTCCCTATGGCTATTTCCGCGTCAACTGAAACGTTGGCCCCGTCAATCCGCAGAGAAATGGGGAGGCTGGTTTCTATTTGGTTTATTTGCCTTAATCCTACTTTGGGAAGAACTGTGGCATTTACAAAATACAGCGTATTTATCTGCTTGTTTACTGCTTCTCATTACCGCCGGGGCAGTGATCTTTTCCTTAATCTTTGAACGACGGTTTTGGTGTCGCTATCTCTGTCCTATTGGGGGCATGAATGGCATGTTTGCCAAACTTTCCATGACGGAATTACGCGCCCAGCAAGGAACGTGTTCTGCGGAATGTACTACTTACCAATGTTATAAAGGCGGGCCGGAAAAAGGAGAAGGACAAGAAACCACTGGTTGTCCCTTATATTCCCATCCTGCCCAACTTAAAGATAATCGCGACTGTGTGCTGTGCATGACTTGTCTTAAGGCTTGCCCTCATCGTTCCGTAGAAGTGAATTTACGACCCCCAGGGATGGAATTATGGACTACTCACCAACCGCGATCTTATGAAGTAGCGTTGTTACTGTTGTTGTTGGATTTAATCTTTCTCCATCGTTTGCCCGAATTGCAAAATCTGTTGGGCGTTAACTGGAACTTAGACCAATTTTGGGTACATGGTCTCATCTCAGTTGCCGTGTTAAGTTTACCAGCCCTGATCCCCATTTTGGGGCAAGTAACCATGGGATTACTCCATCAATTACAAATCACCCTCAACCCGCAAGGAGTTTATCCCAAACCTCGTCCTTTTGTGGAAACCGCTTATGGCTATTTACCCCTGGTTTTAGGGGGAAATTTAGCCCATTATCTTGATTTTAGTTTAGGAGAAGGAGGACGCTTAATCCCCGTTGCCTTTGCGACATTTGGCTTAAATGGTGAAGGATTACCCATTGCCGTTGCCCATCCGGCAGTTATTGATTTTTTACAAGGAGTCACTTTATTTGTTGCCAGTGGATTAGCCATGATTTTGACGCAAAAAATGTTTCGTCGTTCCATTTGGTCGCTTTTACCGCAACATTTAACCCTATTGGCATTAACCGTTTGCTTTTGGCAACTTATTGTATAAGGGGGACAAATAGGGGAATTGCAATCTTACGCTAAGAAAAGTTACACTTTTTAAGATATACTTCAGTTTTTTAGAGCTTGTTGTCACAGCAAGTTCGGTCTTAAAGAAAGAGGCGTAAAATTGTAAACATTTAGTCATCATTTCTTAAGGAGGAGAGTAGTCAATGGGACTACCTTGGTATCGAGTTCACACGGTTGTTCTCAATGATCCGGGCCGACTGATTGCAGTGCATTTGATGCACACTGCCTTAGTTGCTGGTTGGGCTGGATCAATGGCGCTATATGAATTAGCCATTTTTGATCCCAGTGATCCTGTTCTCAACCCCATGTGGCGTCAAGGGATGTTTGTAATGCCCTTTATGGCTCGTCTCGGGGTAACCGAATCCTGGGGCGGATGGAGTGTGACAGGTGAAACCGCCGTTGACCCTGGTATTTGGTCTTTTGAAGGGGTCGCGATCGCGCACATCATCCTGTCAGGATTACTATTTTTAGCAGCTTGCTGGCACTGGGTTTATTGGGACTTAGACCTATTTTATGATCCCCGCACTGGGGAACCTGCCCTAGACCTTCCCAAAATGTTTGGGATTCACTTATTCTTAGCAGGACTTCTCTGCTTTGGTTTTGGCGCTTTCCACTTAACAGGCTTATTCGGTCCTGGTATGTGGGTTTCCGACCCGTACGGGTTAACGGGTCATGTGGAACCAGTCGCCCCCGAGTGGGGACCCGAAGGCTTCAATCCATTTAACCCAGGAGGGGTAGTTGCCCACCACATTGCTGCTGGTATTGTGGGAATTATTGCTGGAATCTTCCACATTGCCGTTCGTCCACCGCAAAGGCTGTATCGTGCCCTGCGGATGGGTAATATTGAGACCGTTCTCTCCAGTAGTATTGCAGCCGTATTCTTCGCTGCTTTCGTAGTGGCGGGAACCATGTGGTATGGCAGTGCCACCACCCCCATTGAGCTATTTGGGCCGACCCGTTATCAGTGGGACCAAGGCTATTTCCAAGAAGAAATTCAACGGCGTGTTGATAACTACATGGCCCAAGGCTATAGCCGTTCCGAAGCTTGGTCCCAAATTCCTGAAAAACTAGCGTTCTATGACTATGTGGGGAATAACCCCTCCAAGGGTGGTCTATTCCGTGTCGGTCCCATGAACGAAGGGGATGGTATTGCCCAAACTTGGTTAGGTCATCCCGTATTTAAAGATGCGGAAGGTCGTGAATTAACGGTTCGTCGGATTCCCAACTTCTTTGAAACTTTCCCAGTGATTTTAGAAGACAAAAATGGCGTGGTCCGTGCCGATATTCCCTTCCGTCGGTCAGAATCGAAATATAGTATTGAGCAAATGGGCGTAACTGTCACCTTCTATGGTGGGGCTTTAGATGGTCAAACCTTTGAAGACCCCTACAAAGTTAAGCAATACGCCCGTAAAGCCCAACTAGGGGAAGTATTTGAGTTTGACCGTGAAACGCTGGACTCCGATGGCGTGTTCCGCACCAGTCCCCGTGGTTGGTTTACCTTTGGTCATGCCGTATTCGCCCTGTTGTTCTTCTTCGGTCACATTTGGCATGGTTCTCGAACCCTGTACCGCGATGTCTTCGCTGGTATTGATGCTGACCTAGATGAACAAGTAGAATGGGGCGTTTTCCAAAAAGTGGGCGATACCACCACTCGCAACCCCGAGGCTTAACGGTTGCTAATTAATCTCTCCCCTAGCGAGAGCGGTGAGTTAGTCATTGTTAACTCCCCTCTCGCAAATTTGTTTTTTGCTGGTACACTAGTAAGCGAAGGGATCAGGAAAATTTAAAATTATGGAAGTTGCTGCATATATTCTGGTTTTAGCGGGTGCAATTGGGGTTCTATTTTTCGCAGTCACCTTTCGCGAACCCCCTCGCATTAACAAATAATTACCATTGCTTAACATTAAGTTAAATTGCCGTTTCCTACACGCTTGGATAAGGGTGTAGTGATTCGGCTTGCCTATACCTATTATTATAATTAAACCAACTTAAATGAATTAGTAGAATAGAGATTGGCCAAATCAGTTATAATACAATTTCTGTTCTATTTTTTTACACAGTTAATATCAGTGTACACCTGATTTGAGGAATCAAGATCAAACTAACGGAGATCAAAACATAGGAATCGAAACACACATGGTCAGTCAGAACGCAACATCGAATTACGACATTGGTTTTACTCACGAGGATTTTGCCGCGCTCCTCGACGAATATGATTATCACTTCAGCCCAGGTGATATTGTCCCAGGCATGGTTTTTAGTATGGAACCACGAGGGGCACTGATTGACATCGGGGCAAAAACCGCCGCCTATATCCCTATCCAAGAAATGTCAATCAATCGGGTGGAAGATCCCAGTGAAGTTCTCCAACCCAATGAAACACGGGAATTTTTCATTCTGACTGACGAGAATGAAGACGGTCAATTAACCCTTTCCATTCGACGAATTGAGTATATGCGTGCTTGGGAAAGGGTTCGACAGTTACAAGCAGAAGATGCCACCGTTCGCTCAGGTGTGTTTGCCACCAATCGTGGTGGGGCATTAGTTCGGATTGAAGGGCTAAGAGGATTTATTCCTGGGTCTCATATTAGCACTCGTCAACCCAAAGAAGAGTTAGTTGCCCAAGAATTGCCCCTTAAATTCTTGGAAGTTGATGAAGACCGTAATCGTCTGGTACTTAGCCACCGTCGCGCCTTAGTCGAGCGTAAGATGAGTGGTTTGAAAGTGGGAGAAGTGGTCGTTGGCTCAGTACGTGGCATCAAGCCTTATGGCGCATTTATTGATATTGGTGGCGTTAGTGGCTTACTCCATATTTCAGAAATTTCCCACGATCACATTGATACTCCCAGCAGTGTTTTTGAAATCAATGATGAATTGAAAGTAATGATCATTGATTTAGATGCTGAACGGGGACGTATTTCTTTATCAACCAAGCAATTAGAACCCATTGCTGGGGCAATGCTCAATGATCGTGAATCCGTTTTTGCACAAGCTGATACAATGGCGCAACGCTTCCGCCGTAAGTTGCAGTTAGAAACTCAGGGACTCAGCAGTGAAGACATTGAAGCCCAACTCAACCAAGAGTATGGACCAATTGGGCAACGTCCCGAACAAGAAGCCTCAGAGGAAACCAGTGAGGAAAGTGTAACGGAAGCCACTAGCGAGGAAACGGTTACTTCACAAACAGTGGAAGAAACAACAGCAGAAACAACGGCTGAGTCAGAAACAGTCACCTCTCAACAGGAAGCGGAACAAGATTATCCCGAAGCAACAACGGAACAACAAGAACCGGAATCGGTGGAAGACACTGACATCTCTTCAGAAAGTGAAGAGGAAGAAATTGTCTCTGCTACTAATGAATAAGGGGTAAAAACATCGAAGGATTTTAAAGAGGGGTTATCCCTCTTTTTTTTGTTTTGATGGAGTGGTTTGGGAGGTTCCCATTTGGTGACAATTGAATGTCAAAAACATCAATTTTCTAATATTGAAGCTATTATTTTTGATAAAGATGGAACATTAGCAAATTCACACAAATTTCTGCGAAAATTAGCACAAAAACGGGCGCGTTTAATTGATGCTAAAATTGCTGGGATTGGTGATCGTCTATTAATGACATTTGGGATTGAAAAAGATTATCTCAATCCTGTGGGATTAATGGCTGTTGGCAGTCGTTACGAAAATCAAGTGGCTGTAGCAGCTTATATTGCAGAGACAGGACGGGGCTGGTTAGAATCCCTCTCCATTGCTCAAGCGGTTTTTGCGGAAGCAGACGAGCATTTGACCGCTAATGCAGAAATCTCTCCCTTATTTACTGGGTGTTGGGAACAGTTACAAACCTTTGCTCAAGCAGGACTTAAATTGGCAATTTTATCTGCCGATACCCAACAAGGTGTGGACAATTTTATCGCTCATCATGAACTTGCTTCCTATATTCAATTTGGCCAAGGGGTAACCGAAGGTGGATTGACCAAACCCGACCCGCAATTATTTTTACACACTTGCCAGCAGTTAGGCGTTAGCCCCGATCGCGCCTTAATGGTGGGTGATGCCCCTAGCGATATTCAAATGGCAAAACAAGCAGGGGCTGCTGGGGTAATTGGCATTTGTTGGGGCACTCCCCAAGCAGCTCATTTAAAAGAAGCTGACTGCGCGATCGCGCAATTAAATGAATTAAAACTTGCTGCCTGATCTCCCTTTTGGCAGATTCCCCAAAGAAAATGCCAGCAGAATATGACGAGTGTCCCAGAATTTGATATAGTAGCTATGTATGACTCAATCGCAGATAACAGATTTGACTCTCTGTCCCTGCGATTACCTTCCGGGAACGCTATTGTTCACCGTTTGGAAGGTCTAAGCAGTAACCTGTATGATGGCAACTGCTAGTCATTGTCCATCCATAGAGGTTGCTCATTAGTAGTCAACCTAACAATTAGGAGGAAAACTCACCTTGTCTCGTAAATTTATTTTTAGTTCTGAATCGGTTACAGAAGGTCACCCTGATAAAGTCTGTGACCAAATTTCAGACGCGATTCTAGATTCATTGTTAAATGGAGATGATCAAAGCCGTGTTGCAGCAGAAGTTATCGTCAACACGGGATTAGTGCTGCTGACAGGGGAAATTACCTCCAGTACTCAACTCAACTACGTTGATTTAGTCCGTGAAAAAATCAGAGAAATCGGCTATACCGATGCTGATAACGGCTTCTCTGCTGATAGTTGTTCCGTATTAGTTGCCCTTGATAAACAATCCCCTGACATTTCCCAAGGGGTTAGCAATGCTCAAGAACGCCGAAGTCTGAGTGACGACGAGCTGGATCAAATTGGTGCGGGCGATCAAGGCTTAATGTTTGGGTTTGCTTGCAATGAAACCCCAGAATTCATGCCATTGCCCATTAGCCTGTCTCACCGTCTGACTCGTCGGTTAGCAGATGTCCGTAAAAATGGGACGTTAGAGTATCTTCGTCCTGATGGCAAAAGCCAAGTCAGTGTGGCTTACGAAGATGGGAAACCGGTTCGCATTGACACCATCCTCGTTTCTACTCAGCATGATCCCGAAGTCGGCGGAAGCACTGATGAGAAAGCTGTCCACGACAAAATTAAGAAAGACCTTTGGGAACACGTTGTCCTCCCCATGTTTGAGGACATTGAGATTAAACCTGATGAAAATACGAACTATTTAGTCAACCCCACGGGTAAATTTGTTGTCGGTGGCCCTCAAGGTGATGCTGGTTTAACCGGACGGAAAATCATTGTCGATACCTATGGCGGTTATTCCCGTCATGGCGGTGGTGCTTTCTCTGGTAAGGATCCAACAAAAGTTGACCGCAGTGCTGCCTATGCAAGCCGTTACGTTGCGAAAAATATCGTCGCTGCTGGCTTGGCAGATAAATGCGAAGTACAACTCAGCTATGCCATTGGGGTAGCTCGTCCCACTAGTATTTTCGTGGATACCTTTGGCACAGGCAAAGTTGATGAAGAACAGTTACTAGAAGTCGTCCGTCAAAACTTTGAACTCCGTCCGGCTGGCATTATCCAAGCCTTTGACTTACAAAGATTGCCCGCTCAACACGGTGGACGGTTCTATCAAGACATTGCAACTTATGGTCACTTTGGACGACCTGACCTAGATTTGCCTTGGGAACGCACTGATAAAGTCGAGACCTTGAAAAATGCCCTTAAAGGGACAGCCGCTGCTGTATAGAATGGTTTAAGTTCCTTTTTTGCCCTTCTCTCTTGTTAGGGAGAGGGGTTTTTTCTTAGTATTGATCACATAAAATAACATTGCTTTCTAAAGGCACAATTGAGATTTGGCAAGCGAATTTAGATGATTGTCGTGAATGGGAAGCAACCTATTGGTCTGTTTTAAATACTCAAGAACAACAACGGGCTAATCGCTTGATCAAAAAACAAGATAAAACTCGCTTTGTCGTAGCACGAGGGATTCTTCGTTATTTGCTAGCACGATATCTTAATCTGACGCCACACGCCATTACCTTTGACTATCTTCCTAGAGGAAAACCGGTGCTAGCAGCCAGTCATCATTGTCCCAAATTGCAATTTAATATCTCTCACTCTCAACAGTTAGCTCTTTATGCCTTTGCTCAATCTGATTATGGCATTGGAATTGATCTAGAACAGGTGCGAGCAATTTCTGATCTCAATACCCTTGTGCAACGATTTTTCACCCAACAAGAATCAG
Organism: Halothece sp. MAG; assembly: GCA_018610095.1. Taxonomy (GTDB): domain Bacteria; phylum Cyanobacteriota; class Cyanobacteriia; order Cyanobacteriales; family Rubidibacteraceae; genus Halothece. The sequence goes on along the minus strand of JAHEOB010000078.1, from coordinate 7,298 downwards.
CTTATATTGCATCTTTGCCACCCTTTTTAAAGCAAAGAACCTTTTTTCAATTTTGGACTGCTAAAGAGGCTTATCTCAAGGCAACAGGAGAAGGTTTAGGAGGATTACAGCATATTGAGATTGCCGTATCACCAACTAACCCTGAACAATTAATTGTGGTACAGCCACCGGGGGTTAGCCTCTATAGTTTTACGCCACAACATCATTTTCTAGCAGCAGTGGCTAGTTTCGATATCCCTTCGTTGAATTACAAGTTTTATTCCTGGAATGAGTTTGTAAAATAGCTTCTTTTCTATACTTATGCTATTTTTAGAAATTCTAGATGGAATGAAAGGAGATTGCTTATGGCAGGTACCAATTTAAAGGCAGATCTTTGGATTACTGAATATATGACGCCGTGGGATATTTATGCTCATGGCGTGACAGAGGTTTTAGCTTATCAACGCACTGCTTTTCAGGAAATGTATATTGTCAACTCAGGTGCTTATGGCAAAGGATTAGTGCTGGATGGTAAGTGGCAATCTTCTACCGCGGATGAGTTTCTTTATCATGAAACCTTAGTCCATCCTGCTATGATTGCACACCAAGCCCCAAAAAAGGTTTTGGTTTTAGGGGGAGGTGAAGGAGCAACCATTCGTGAAGTGCTGCGCTGGAAAACTGTCGAAAAGGTCAAAATGGTGGATATTGATGGTGAGGTGGTAGAAGCCTGTAAAACCCATCTTCCAGAAATGCACGCAGGGGCTTTTGATGATTCGCGTACGGAATTAGTGATTGGGGATGCCTTAGAAGTCTTAGACAATAGTGAAGTCGAACAATGGGATGTGGTGATTAGTGACTTATCTGATCCCATTGAAGAAGGACCGTCATTTAAGTTATTTACTAAAGAATTTTTTGAGAAAATTAATCGTGTCTTAAGCCCCAATGGTAAATTTGTCTTACAAGCTGGCCCGGTCGCTCCTCCCTACATTGCTACCCATGCTCGCTTAGTGAATACCCTCAACACCGTATTTAGTGACACTGCTTCTTGTACCATGTTTGTTCCTTCCTATGGAGAACCCTGGAGTATCACCTTGTCTTCCCAGATGCCCATTGAAAAACGCCCAGAACCAGATGCCATTGATGAGTTGTTGCAAAGCCAAACCACTGGTAAGTTGCGTCTAATTGATGGCATTACGCTATTAGGGTTAATGCAAACCCCTACCTATGTTCGGGACGCGATCGCGTCATATAATGATATTTTTACCCTTGCTGAACCTCCCCAATTTTTTGGTCAAGGCGTGAGTGGGCAAAAAAGATCATAACGGGATGAGGGTTTCTAATTGTTCTAGGGTGCGATTGAGATCATCATTGACAACAATATGATCAAACTCCTCAGCAGCAGCCAATTCAGTTTTGGCATGTTCCAGTCGTTGCGCGATCGCCTCAGAACTATCTTTTCCTCGTTGCTGCAATCGTTGTTCCAAAATTGACAACGAGGGAGGGGCAATAAAAATGCGAGTCGCTTGAGGAAAACTTTCTTGAACCTTTCTGGCACCCACTACCTCAATTTCTAAAATGACTGATTCTCCTTGTGTTAGTTTGTCTTCCACTGCTTGTCGAGGCGTGCCATAATAGTTGCCAGCATATTCTGCCCATTCTAATAATTCTCCCTGCTCGATCCAGTTTTCAAACGCTTGGCGAGATAAAAAAAAGTAGTCTTTGCCATCAGTTTCACCTTGACGCGGGGGACGAGTCGTTGCAGAAATCGATAAAGTCAGTTCTGGATGCCGATCGCGCAGTTGCTGCACTAATGTTCCCTTTCCCACACCACTAGGACCGGTAATGACAATCAATTGACCGCTTGTCATGAATTAGTAATTAATTACTTGCTGCTTGGCTATCTTTACTCAAAACAAAGCGATGTGCAACCGTTTCAGGTTGAATCGCTGATAAGATAATATGACTAGAGTCAGTAATAATGACTGCTCGAGTTCGACGACCATAAGTCGCGTCAACCAGTTGACCGCGATCGCGTGCATCGGTAACAATCCGTTTAATGGGAGCCGATTCAGGACTTACAATTGCAACTACCCGATTCGCGCAAACAATATTTCCAAAGCCGATATTAATAAGCTGCATATCCATAAATTCCCAGCAATTTCTTGCTCAAAGGGAGCTAATTCACCTTGTTTTCTATGTTATTCCACAAAAACTAGTCTCTACCATAAACCAAGATACATCTTGAGGGATTTATGGTTTTTAAGCATAAAAATAAAAAAAAGCTGACTCATGAGGGACTCTGTGGCGAATTCATTTCGCCACCCTGAAAGCCCTGTCCCTCTATTAATTCGTTATGAGTAGGGGAGTCCTTGCCACGCTTGTTGAATGAATCAAAAAAAGAAAACTTTCACTTTCTCATATGAGAAGGCAATTTTAAATCAGGGACAATTTCAATAACATCATGATAAGAAACTGGGCCATAAGTAAGCATTGCAGGTTGCTCCACGGTTAAATCAATTAGCGTGCCACTCTGCCCATACTTACTCTTTCCTCCATCAACGGCATAAGAAACCTGTCCATCAAAAAAGCGTAAGCCCAGTTCAACCGTGGTAGCTTTGGAAGCACCGAAATAACTAGCAGAAGTTGCTGCAATAGGAAAGGATGCTTCTCCTACTAAATCATAGATATATTGATCAGGACAGACAGCAAAAATATTTTTAAACCCATTACGCACTGCTGATGGCACATTGTCATTGGGTTCCACAATGAGTGTCACGGGATAGGGAAAATGCTCAAGAAATTGCTTAAAATAATTATCAACCACAAACCATTCTTCTGCTTTATCTCTGCGAGTTAGTAAGGCCAGAGGCTGCTGATGGGTTGCGTTTTTGATATCGAAAATATGATTAACGGCATCAGTATCATGGGCTTTTGCAATTAATGCATAAGTTGTATCGGTATGTAGTAGAATAACTTCTCCGGAATCGAGGCGTTGAATAATTTCTGGAATCAGATCAGGACTCTTTTGAACAACTGTGGTTTCAGCCATAAAAATCATTCATAAAAAATGTTGTATTGTATAAAATTTTACCATTTTTTACCGTTATTGTGATGTATTTTTTGCATTAAAAAATTTCATAAGCGAGTTAAAAATAGCTAATTAAATTTTTTCCCAATAAAAAACCCCTACTGATCAGTAGGGAATAGGTTGCAAATTAATTGAGCGAATTAAGAAGAGTTCACTTCCGAGGGTTGTGGCTCTGGTTCTGGTTCGAGTTCGGATTGGAAGTTGGTCGGTTGCTGGAAGATGGCATAGATCGCGCGAACCTTAAAGATAGCTAAGGCGATCGCGCCGAAACTAAAGATAATATCTCCCGGCATCCGTAACCAGACTGTCCATTCCATCCAAGGGGCATGGATGACTTCGGCACTGCGAGCGTACCAAGTGCCATGTTGAATGGATTCTAACAATTGTTGACACTCTCTCCGCTAACCTTCGGTATAGCGGGAGATTCTTGCTTCTACTCCTCTTAACTAGGCAATTCCAGAAAATGAACTACCCCCGTCAGACCGAATCCACAAGCATTTTAGTTTTACTTCCACGGGCTGCCCGACCGCAGAAGGATTTGAATTCTTATTTAGTTGTAATGACCTTGCTTTTGACAGCTCTAAGTTGACGGGGCGTATAAACTGCGGAACCAAGTTCCGCAGACAGCCCCTTGTCGAGACCCGTCACCATTACATTTTCGAGGGTGATATTTGTCGCGAGGTACTCTCTTGGGGAGGTCAATCCCTGTAATCTTTTACGCGCATTACCGCTTTTTTTATTGTATCACACTTGAATCCAAATAAGGATGTCCTGTGGACTTAATTTGGTTGAGCGCGATTCATGAGGGGCTGAGTGCGGAATCGCATTCCGCACCTTGTGAGTGCCTAATTCGGAGGTCTCCTCCGAATGTAAGAGGCACGAACCGAAGGAACGCCCCGTCTACCCGTTAAATCTCTACCGAGATTATAATTTGACTAACACTGGATAGTTTTCAAACACTCTCTGACTTCCTGATAAAATTAAATACAGGCTATAGGTAATTATTTAGAAAATGACATCTCAATCAGAACAAGTCCAACACAACGTATTATTTGAATTTCGGGATGACGTATCGCAAGAACAAATAGACAATTTATTTAGTACAATTTTTCAATTTAAAACTGAAAATAAAATTCCCGGAATTGTATCCATTTGTTATGGCCCTCATGATAGTCCTGAAGGGCTAAACCAAGGATTTAATTATGGCATGACCATGATATTTGAAAATCGGCAAGCTCGTGATAATTATATTCCTCATCCCGAACACAAAAAAGTGGTTGATATGATTTTACCTTTACTGAAAAATGGAACCAACTCCATTATTGTTGTTGATTGGTTTTTAAAGGAAAATAATCAAGTCTAATTTGTTAAGGGAAAACAATTTTAGGAGTCGGTTTTTATCCCAAATACAACCGGGCTGCTGACTTTAACACCAATTCGGAAAAGACAATTTTCTGAAGGGTTAAATTGGGAACCCGAGAAGCTAGGCTTTTATAGGCTTGGATTTCTCCGTCTAAAGTAAACTTACTTTTGGTTTGATAAAATCATGAACCGCTAGTAAGGCAAAAAAGACGCTTGGTTTTACGGCGCTCTTCTATAAATGAGCTAAACTATTTATCGTAGGTTTTGTTATGCTCTTTAGTCAACCAACCACGTAGTAATCTTTTTAAGGGAATACAACTAACCTTACTAAGTTTACTGGTTAGCGCGATCGCGCTTTTCATGGTTAACGTAAGCCCTACCCTTGCTGAGTACAACTTGCAATCTGATACTGTAGTTGGAGAATGTTCTAGTGCAGTTATAGAGCGAATGTGGTGAAAGCCCATCAATGGGAATAACTAGAAAATTCTTGGCTGTGAAGCTAGGAAGCCTTCAATGTCATCTTTAATTCACCGAGGGAAATGTCACCTCATGCAATGAGAAATATGCCGAATTATGGTGCAAGCGAGTACTAGCGGCGAAATTTTAATCCATCATCCTGAAAAATTAGAAGCCCGTTTGCAAGAAATTCCCATGCAGCCGGGGGTTTACTTAATGCGCGATCGCGCTGGGAATGTTATTTATATTGGCAAATCTACTAAACTCCGGTCTCGGGTTCGTTCTTATTTTCGCCCGTCTCAAGCTCTCAATGAGCAAAAACAACTCATGGTGCAGCAAGTTGCTGACATTGAGTTTATTGTCACTGACACGGAAGCAGAAGCCTTAGCCTTAGAATCCAATTTAATCAAGCAAGAACAACCTTACTTTAACGTTCTCCTTAAAGACGACAAAAAATATCCCTATCTCTGCATCACCTGGTCAGAAGATTATCCCCGAATCTTTATTACTCGCAAACGCCAACGGAAAAATGAACAAGATCGCTATTATGGGCCGTTTGTGGATGCAACCGCACTGCGACAAACCTTACAAGTGGTAAAACGGATTTTCCCGTTACGACAACGGCCACGCCCCTTATTTAAAGACCGTCCTTGTTTAAACTACGATTTAGGACGATGCCCCGGGGTTTGTCAGCAACTTATTTCCCCCGACCAATATCGCAAAACGCTACAGAAAGTGGCAATGATTTTTCAGGGGCGATCGCAGGAATTAGTGCGGGAACTTTCCGCGCAAATGAAACAAGCCTCAGCAAACTTAGAATTTGAAAAAGCTGCTAAATTACGGGATCAAATTCAAGCCCTGCAACAACTCAATACTGATCAAAAAGTTTCTCTGCCCGATGATACCGTTTCCCGTGACGCGATCGCGCTGGTATCCAATCATCAACACGCCTCCATTCAACTGTTCCAAGTACGTGCTGGCAAATTAGTGGGAAGACTGGGCTTTTTTGTTGATCTTTCCCTCTCTGTGAATCCCGATGAAATTTTACAGCAAGTGATCCAAGATCATTACGCTGGCGTGGAAGCTGTAGAAATTCCCAGTGAAATTTTACTTCCGCAATCCTTACCTGACCAAGATTTAATCAGTGATTGGTTAAGCCAGTGTAAAGGGCAAAAAGTCACCCTAACGGTTCCGCAACGCCAAGCCAAAGCGGAACTGATTTCCATGGTGGAAGAAAACGCCCGCTATGAATTAGAACGAACACAACGAGTCGCCGATCACAATGAACAAGCTCGCAAAGACCTTGCTGATATTTTAGACCTTCCAGAACCACCCCGTCGGATCGAGGGATACGATATTTCCCATCTGCAAGGATCAAATCCAGTGGGCTCGCGAGTTGTCTTTATTGATGCCATTCCTGCCAAACAACATTACCGTCGCTATAAAATCAAAAATCCCGATGTCACTGCCGGGCATTCTGATGATTATGCCAGTTTAGCCGAAGTTATGAGTCGTCGCTTCCGAAACTATGCCAACTCGTCTGACATTTCGCCACAACAAGATGCTGACTTTCCCGATTTAGTTGTCATTGATGGCGGAAAAGGACAACTTTCGGCTGTGGTGGAACAGTTGCAACAAATGAATCTGTTAGGCGAAATTCCTGTGATTAGTTTAGCCAAGCAACGAGAAGAAATTTTTCTGCCTGGGGAAACATCACCCTTAGAAACTGATCCCGAACAACCAGGAGTGCAATTATTACGACGGTTACGAGACGAAGCCCACCGCTTTGCCGTCAATTATCATCGTCAACAACGAAGTTCCCAGTTGCAGCGATCGCGCTTAGATGAAATTCCTGGTTTGGGCTTCCAACGTCAGCAAACTCTACTAGCCCATTTTCGTTCTTTAGAATATATCCGTCATGCCAGCGTGGAACAATTACAACAAGTGCCTGGCATTGGTCAAAGTCTGGCAAAACAAATTTATAATTATTTTCATCAGTAAAAATTTAATTCATTTATTTAATTTTACGGCTATTTTCATCACAACCAGGATTGTTGACATCACTTGAAGCACTTACTTCATTAATGTCAGCACTATCAGCTTCACAAATAATTGTTTGATAGTCCCCTTGATCATTTTGATAAACAGCAGAAGCGTAGGCTTTTAAAGTGTCTTGCTCTTTTTTGGGAATAGCTTGATGAATGACATAATTAGAACCATCTGTTTCTTTTACTTTGATCTGATAATCACTCGTCTTATTAAGAGGAATATCAGGAATATCAAGCGACTCAATCTTTTCTGCAAAAGTTTGATTTTCTAAGTAATAGGCTTGCTGGGCTCGATTAAGCGCTCCTAAAAATTGCTTTGCCTCCGATTGTTTTGCGCTTTGTCTTCCTCGCTTCCCTGCTTGTTT
>JAHEOB010000077.1 GCA_018610095.1 Halothece sp. MAG | reverse complement strand
CCGGGATACCCCATGTTGCGCCATCCTTCTATTTCACCACTAAGGAGGGTTGGTAAAACTAATCCTACTGTTTTAACTGCTTGCTTTTTGGGCATGATGCACTTGGAGACCTCTTTATATGGCTTAGTAGGTTGAAGTTAGATGCTCAATTAATTGAGTTAAGTTCTTCAAATTATCAGATAATTTCTGCTCTTTTAAGAATACCTCTGTAATTCTGGTTAAAGGATTTCTTCCTTGTCTAGTTAATTCATTGACTTTATACAGAGTAACCCAGCTAGCAACACTACCATCTTCTTCAATTTCAAACCCATATCGACTAGAGCGATTTTGAGATATTTGATTATATTTATTGATATAAGGAAGTTTGATAATTACTTCTGGATTCATCTGGGCTACTAAACGAATTAAAGCTACTTTAGATGTTTTAGCTGTATCAAAACAAATGCATCTAGTATTGGTGTATTCTCTATAAAAATGGTCTTTACAAAAATATCTAATCCTTATTAGAGAGTCACGTTGCTCATCTGTGGAACAATTGTTCAAAATAAATTGGTACTGCTGCTCACTAAACCTCTTACTCATTTAGTTGCAATCAAAGTGCTTACTTAGTACCGTCTTCTAACTTAAACTTTCTGCAACTTATCCGTTTCAGCAATTCGCTGCCCAATCACCATAATTAACTGGGACAATTCCTCGGTACTCATGGACTTAATTTTTGTCCGAATGTCCTCTGCTTCGTCTTTAGTTGAATTGATAAAGATTTTCTGTTGAAAATGCTCTTGCACTTCTTTCGGCAAGATATAAAGTAGCTTCTCAAAGTTTTCCACGCCTAAGCTCTTCTTGCCACGACGAAATTCACTAATAGTGGCTGGGCTTAATTCTGCTTTTTCAGCTAACCACTTCGCTGAGATGCCATTCTCTTTTAAGGTTTCGTCAAAGGCTTCGTGAAATTTCATTGCTCTTTTATTAATTTATAGTTGAATTACTTTTATACTATAGTGTATCATTTTGGCATCAATTCAACTTTTGAAGAATTTTAATTAGCAGAACTGAAAGGAGAAATAGCCCTGCATGAGGGCTACCAGGCAATTTAATTATGACACAACAATTTTCCAGAGTCACGCTTCCAACTGCGATCGCGCGTTATCAGAACGGACATCTAACAGCGAAAGGATTACTCTGCCTCTACTTTGAAATTAAGCTCAAGCCCGGCTGGGAAATGAAGAAATCTCCCAAGGATATCTACACCGAACTTGGGATTAGTCGATCATCCTTTTACAAGGCTTATTCGGAGCTGATTCAAGAGGGAGTCATTGAGGGAGATGAACCAGACCTACAAAAATTAATCATCAAGCGACCTGTCTCAAATCATAACGAGTCCAAGACTTTGGACGACGATTCCAAGACTTTGGACAACGAGTCCAAGATTTTGGACAGCGATTCCAAGACTTTGGACGACGAGTCCAAGATTTTGGACAGCGATTCCAAGACTTTGGACAACGATTCCAAGACTTTGGACGACGAATCATCAAATCCAGCGCAAAATGGAAGCTCTGACGATTCCCCAGATTTCTCTCCAGATTCTTCTCCAGATTATTATTCAGATTTTTCCCCAGACTCTCTCTCAGATAGCGAAAAAGAGAGAGAGAGAGATAAAAACGAGAATCTAAAATTCTTTAATCTTCAAGATGAAATAACAAGGCAAGCAATCCTAGAAGTCGGTTATCGCTACTTTCTTGCTCAGCTTCCCGAGTATCCCGCACTTCCAGAGAAGTGGATTAAATGTAATGCGATCACAATTTCGCAACATGACTTGTTTGTCTTGGAATACAACAAATTAAAACAGGCTAAAAGTTCCGCAGATTTTTCTAGGGGAAAAACGGAGGCTTAATCTATGTCAGATAAGCAACCCGTTTGCCCCTCCTGTAATCAAGAGTTAATCAGCTATCAAGACGGCTGTGGCGTTTGTGGGTGGCAAGGGATACCTGTAGAAATTAAGCACCAAGGGCTTATCCTGCGTGATCTAGGAGATAAGTTTGAAATCGCCCTCAATGATGGTTCTGTAGGGGTTTACTCCAAACTATATGTCTATCCTTTACGCCCCTCGCCTACTGCTGAACGCCAATCAAGTTATCCCCTAGAAAAATCTAAAAAGCCACCATCGGGAAGCCTCTATTCTTATCTTGTAACCCGTCGTAACAAGAAAGGGATAGAGAAGCAGTACCAATACTGGGCATATAGCTATGAGGTGAAAGACCCAAAAACAGGGGAATGGAAGAGTAAGAAGAAATCCGTTTCTAGGGGAAAGCGAGACCGAGTCGCCCGCGCGATCGCAGCTAACAAGCCAGTGGAATATATCCTCTCGATTCTCAATGGCGAAGTGTAGCCTAGCCATAATTTTTCTAGGGGAAACCAAGCCAATGGAATAATCCCCTAGAAAAAACACAAAAATCGCACCATATCCGATTCCGAACTAGGTGATTGAACAATTTGTTTTCTAGGGGAAAGCGAGAACGAGTTGCCCACGCGATGTAGCGAAGCCACCGCCCTACGGGCATTGCAGCTAACAAGCCAGTGGAATATATTCTCTCAATTCTCGATGGCGAAGTGTAGCCTAGCCACAATTTTTCTAGGGGAAAACCAAGCCAATGGAATAATCCCCTAGAAAAAACACAAAAAACGCACCATCTCAAATCCAGCTCAATCTGATCGAAATCCTAATTTCAGATCGCCACAATTTTCTTAACTAATGAAAGCCCCAGCATTGAAGACTTACAAAAACTATCCATCACAGATTACCTAATTCAGTTTAGTTTGGCTGAGCCAATTTAGATTATTTCAATCCTCGATTAGAGGGTTAAACAACTGTTTTAGCTCTCCCCAACCCATCTCTCTTAAATCGAAAATAGGTGATTCGAGAAATTCTGGTCCTCCGCAAAACCGACCAGAAAAACGGGAGAAATTCTGGAGGATAACACTAGCTTTTTTTTATTTTGCAGTTCATAATATGGATAGCCCCGTAAAAAATAAAAAAATGAGTTACCAGAATTCTGCCCAGCCCGACCTGATCCGCCCCGAAAACCTCATGCAGGAGTTAGCGATCAAAAAAGATACTTATTATGCTGATTTAGCTTATTTGGAAATTAAGGCGAGCAAGGATCAAAATGGTAATGCTTACCTAACAAATGACCAAGCGAATCGGGT
>JAHEOB010000076.1 GCA_018610095.1 Halothece sp. MAG | reverse complement strand
GATTTTTTTAAGTATGTATCTTGAAGCGCTTTGATGACAATAATTTCATTCGCTTGGTTCTGAGAAATATCCCAATGATCTAAAAAGATATACCACGGTTGTGTTTCATTTTCTAATTGAACGAGAGCGTGCCCTTGTTCTTGTTTTCCCCATTCTAAAACCGAGAATTGTTCTCCTTGGTTTATCTTTTTCTTTTCATCTTCTCCTAAGGCACTGGCTTGTTTAATCGCTTGTTTTAGATAGGTATCTTGGCGAGCTTGAATGACGCGATTTTCCTCAGTTTTGTTCTGAGCAATTTCCCAATGATCTAAAAAGATATACCACTGTTGTGTTTCATTTTCTAATTGAACGAGAGCATGGCCTTGTTCTTGTTTTCCCCATTCTACTACTGATAATTGTTCTCCTTGATTAATCTTTTTCTTTTCATCCTCTCCTACGGCACTGGCTTGTTTAATCGCTTGTTTTAAGTATGTCTCTTGGGTTGCCGTAATTTTATCACTCATAATTGAATCCTATTTTTACTAAAAATGCCCTGTTTGTGAAACATTTGAAACTGCAATTCAAATTTTTAAGTTAAGCATTATTTTATTCACGCATTCTAAAATTGTAAATAAGTGCTAATACTTAAAACAGGCTACGTTGGAAACAGCTTGAGTATTAAGATTACGTTTGTTAGTTTATGAGGGATTCGAGAATTGGGAAAAACGTTTCCTAAAGGAAATGAGTCAAAATGAAAATTGCAACTTGGAATATTAATTCAATTCGGACTCGGAAACAGCAAGTTTTAGATTGGTTATCTCGCCATGAAATTGAGGTACTTTGCTTACAAGAAACGCGAGTTATGGATCAAGATTTTCCTAAAAAGCCCTTTGAAGAATTAGGCTATCATGTTTCTGTTTATGGACAAAAATCCTACAATGGTGTTGCTATTATCAGTCGTCTTCCCTTAGAAGAAATTGCCTGTGGCTTTACTCCAATCGTTGGAGAACAGATTGCCGGATCATTTGATGAACAAAAACGGGTTATTAGTGCCATTGTGAATAAGATTCGGATCGTTAACCTTTATGTTCCCAATGGTAGCAGTGTTGGCAGTGACAAATACGATTATAAACTTAAGTGGTTTCAAGTATTAAATCAATATCTCAAAACATTGTTAGCAGAATCTGACACAGAAATTTGTTTGTGTGGTGATTTGAATGTTGCCCCTGACGATCGCGATATTTATGATCCCACAGGTAAAGAAAATCATATCATGGCATCACCTCCAGAACGGGACGCGATCGCGCAAATTAAATCACTGGGTTTTCAAGATGCATTCCGCAAATTTAATAGTGAACGAGGGCAATATAGTTGGTGGGATTATCGCACTCACGCCTTTTCTCGCAATCGAGGATGGCGCATTGATCATCATTTTTTGACAGAAAAATTATATCAAAAAGCGGTTAATTGTTGGATTGATATTGTGCCCCGTCAACAACAACGACCCAGTGATCATACGCCTGTTATTGTGGAATGTTAAATTGGTCCTTTTTACGAGATAGGATGGCATCAATAAATTGGGGCAACAGGTGGGATAACTGATCGCGCTGATTGATTAAATAAATACTGACTAAGGTTAGTCCCACGCCCAACCATTGTAGGTGAGTTAATTGTTCCGCTAATAATAAATTGCCAAATAATAAAGCAAAGACAGGAGTTAAAAAGGTCAGTGACGAAAAACTGGTTAAATTGCTACTAGAAGCTAAATAAAAGAAAATCCCATACGCGATCGCGCTGCCAAAAATCGTGGCATAAGCAATCGCCATCCAACCATTAAAACTAATCTGTTGCCATTGTTGCGTTTCCATTATTCCTGATAGGAAAAATAACGGTAAGCCCCCTAAAATCATATGCCAACCCGTTGCCATCACAGGATCAACATGGCGACACACATAACGAATTAAAATTGTGCCCCCTGCCATGGAGAGAGAAGCCAGCAACATCAGCCATTCCCCATAGTTAAACCAACTTTCAGGTTGAACGCTTAATGCAGAAAAATTCCCTTCTAACCCTTGCCAAATCCATTCATCAGGTAAGCCAATTAAACTCACACCAGCGATACCAAATAGTAATCCGAACCAACCAATTTTTCTAATTCGTTCCCCAAACAAGAAACTGGATAAAACGGCAACCGTTAATGGCTGAGTATCAATAATTACTGAACCTAGCCCTGCCCCAGTATTAACTAATCCTTCTGCCAGAAACCCTTGAAATAAGCTACCATCGACCAGTGCAAATAAAGCAATCCAGCTCCAAGCAATCCATCCTTTGGGTTGAGCGCGATTGAACAAAATACCTGCTATTAGCACTAACATGCCTGCGGGTAATAAGCGCATTCCTCCCAAAAACAGTGGGGTAGTATTAACAATTACCCCTTTCATGGCAACCATGGCTGTGCCCCAGAGAAAAAACGGGGCGATCACAACAAACGGTAGCACCCAAACCCGTGGTTGATTGAGTTTCCATTCCATATCGCAAGTCAATAATAACGACTATTTATCTAACGTCCTGAGAAGATGCTCACCTTCGCTCCGCCCATTATAGTGGTTAGACTTAATGGGCAGATGAATCAGGAGATTTACAATTGAAGTTGACACCTTGTAAAAAAATCGTTAAACTTAAATCATTGTTCAAGCAATAGGTCGAATGCTCAATCTCACTTACAACTATCGTATCAAACCAACAAAAGAACAGATTGAAAAAATTGAACATAATCTCAAGGTTTGTCGATCAGTTTGGAATTATGCGTTAGCCCAAAGAAAACTTTGGTATAACAGCCGTCGTTGTGAGATTAATAAGTGTTCGATTGTTGCTGAATCGATTGTTCCACCATTTGAATATCCAAACTATCATCGACAATCTTCCCAATTAACGAAAGCCAAAAAGACGAATCCGTTTCTGAAATCTGGAAATGCTCAAGCAATGCAGCAAACATTGCGAAAACTTGATCGAGCATTTAATGAGATGAAAAGTAAAGGTTTTGGTTTTCCCCGTTTCAAAAAGCGAATGAAATCATTTAATCTCATTAGCAATCAAATTGAGATTGATGGCAAATTCATTCAAATGCCTTTGCTGAAAAAAGTTAGATTCATTAACTCAAGGGACATTCCAGACGGATTCAAGATTAAACAAGTTCAAATCATTAAAAAAGCATCGGGATATTACGCTAATTTAATGCTTGAACTTGACGCCCTTGTTCCAACGCCACAACCTCATGGTCATGCCATGGGAATTGATGTTGGAATCCAAAGTATGTTGGCTACCTCAGATGGATTAACCATTAAAAGACCAACGTTTTTAGATCAAGTTCTGCGCAAGATTCAATTACTGCAAAGAGTGCTAAAACGAAAACAAAAAGGGTCTAACAATTGGAACCAATTACAAAAGCGAATTGCTTTACTCCATGAAAAAGTAGCAAATAAACGAAAAGATTTTCATTTTAAACTTGCTCATCAATTGTGCAGAAGTGCTGGCATGATTTTTGTGGAAGACATTAACTTTACTGCTTGGAGCAGAGGAATGTTTTCTAAACAATCTCTGGATATGGGATTGGGTCAATTCTTTACAGTTTTAGAGTATGTTTGTTCTAAAACAGATACCTATTTCGCGAAAGTTGACAAAAATCATACTTCGCAGCTTTGTCCCAATTGTGGAACACATACAGGAAAGAAAGAATTGAATCAAAGAAATCATTGTTGCCCTGAGTGTGGATATGAGCAAGATAGAGATATTGCTGCTGCTGAAGTAGTGTACCAAACAGGATTAACTGCGGTGGGTTCCCCCGTAGGTAAAATGCCCTGTAATGACGTTCTGTCGGGGGCGGAAGCCTAGACAAGAGTCTAAAAGGGAATCTCCCATTATAATCTTTGATTTCATGGGAGAGGTTCAATATTGTATAGTTTTGTTAAGACAACTGACGTTAAAATTGGGGATCGCAAATCAGTTTGGTGCTTAAGCCTTAGGTTACAATCGAGACAATATTGCCGTAAAAAAATCTATGGTTTGGTTAATTGGTAAGCGACGAGGAAAAAAAATTGCTCGAGTGGAAATT
>JAHEOB010000075.1 GCA_018610095.1 Halothece sp. MAG | reverse complement strand
TTCAATCCTTAGAACAACTCACTGATAATGCCTATGATGCTGCCGATGTTGAGAGCAAATTAGACAGCAGTGGCTTATTCCCTTATGGATTAGATGAGGAGCGATTTAGACGTTGGAAAAGAGAAGGACAATCAATCCTTAGTCTCACGCCAGATGAGCTTAACCCACCCAGAACGTCTCCTGATCCCGACAAAAAAGCAGATAGATTGGGGGATGCCGCGCCCTTAGAGCATTTCTTAACCCAACATGACCAAGATTTAATCGAGGCTGGCACTGGCAGCGAGAGAAACAATCAAGGCTTAAAATTAGCCAAAAATCTGATTGCCACTGCTGAACGATTAAGCCAATTGAGTATTCCCTATGAAGGAAACGCTTACGATTTATTTATTCAATATTGCCAACGCTGTGCCGATGGTGGCGGTTGGAACAGCAGAGAATGGGAGCAAATTTGGCGATCGGCGCAAAGGGGTAATCCTACTCCTTCACTGCCAGATGAGGGCTTAGAAAAGCGGGCTTTTTTGTATCAAAATCAAGATTCGGAAAAAATCATCGAATGGCTAAAACAGCAGGAACAGCAACGATTAGAGGAATTATACGGGAAAGAAATTGACCCTGAGCAAGGGAAGAAACAGAGCGCGATCGAAGCCATTAAGAGTCATTTAGATGGTCTATCTGATACAGCAAGCCGAATCCTTGCAGGGAACGCTGAAAACTATCAAGGAAAACAGAAACAGCTCTATGCTCCGATTAATGAGCCGTATCCTGTTAATTATACGCCCGGTAAACTTTATAAAAATAATTCGGGTGAGCTGATTACCTTCCGAGAGGGCGATCACCACAAACTGCTAAGTGAGGCAGTGGCAGCCGGTTATACCACCATTGTGGATATTAGTGACACGGGAGCCGGTAAAACCCATAGTGCTGCTGAACTTAACCCCTCTCAATTTGATTTTGGCCTTGATGAAGAAGGGAATCCCGAGTCGGGACAATTAGTTTTCTTCTTAAATCAGCCTGATCACCCACCACTCCCATTAGAGGAAAAAGGTTGGAAGCGATTGCCCACCCTTGATCAAGAGCAAAATTGCCAAAGAGCCCACCAACGGCGAGCCTTAGCAAAAAAAGGAATCGGAAAAAGTGAAACAGTTGGAAATTCTGAAACGAACCGCATCTGCCAGACTTGTTCACTCCGTTTCCCCTGTCGTCAAGGTCTCGGGTACTCAGATCATGGCAAGGCTTTCGGATTTAAGTCTGAAATGAAAACCACGCTTGCCAGTGGGAAAATCTATGCCCATCCCTTAGGATTCCCCCGTAACGATAATCGCAGCGCGATCGCGCTTTGTGATGAATTTGAATCGCTTTTTCCACCGACCCAAACTAAAACCATTGAACTAAAGCAAGTCAGCGCCCTGAAAACAGAGCTTTATCAGCGAGGGAAACGGCAAGAAGCTGAAAAAGGATTTAGTGATGGCATCTATGAAGAAGTCCAACCCATCCTGGAATACTTCGAGCATTATCTTAATGGAACCAAGCAACCCCCCCGTTATGGCCTGGATTTAGCAGCCATCAAAACCGAACTAAACCTCGATTGGGATGATCAAAAAGCAGAAACTTTAGCTTCCGAATTGACCGAAATAGAAGCGGGATTAATTGAGGATGAACTGAAAATGCTTGACGAGGACTCTACAGCAGCGGATGTGGAGCGAATTGTCAATCAGCCTTTCCTGTGTACCGTCGTCAATATTCTTACTGGCACCAAAGGAGCCTTAAGACTGGTTGGCGATCAACTACTAATTACCACTCACAACAACCAGCAGCTGGATCAACTCAATAGCTTTAAAGCCAAGTTTCTATTTGATGCAACCGCCATTAATCCATCGGATTTTGAAGCCAGCAAAGCTGAGTTTTGCCATAAATATAATCTCGACCCAGAGCAAACCCTGGTTATTCGTAAGCAACCCGTTCCCACCCCCCATCTTAAAATCCGACAGCTTACCGGGGCTGGCTTAAACACCTCTCAGCGTTCCCAAGCAGGACAGAAAAGAGCTGAGCTGATTGTCAATCAATTAAAAACCCTTCTGCAACAAGAAAACATCGGCATCATTGATTTCAAAGACTACCTTAATAAGGACGGACTCGCCCATTTCCGAGTCGGGGAAAACGGCGCAAGGGGCAGTAATCGCTTCCAAGACCGTACCGCGATCGCTGATATTAGCCCCCCAAATATCGCGGTTAATGCCATGCTAGATGAATACATCACCTTATATGGTGAACAAGTTAATCAAAGTGAAAGCAAACAACATCCTGGCTTTCGTCAATATTATGAGCGAGCAGTTCAAAAACAAATCCGACAAGAAATTGGAAGACCTCGCGCTAATCGCCGGCCAGAACAACCCATTACCATCTACCTCATTAACGACCTTGACCTTAGCTTTCTTAGTGACTACGGCGCTGAGATAACCACACAGCCAGTTTGGACAATTGTCCCAGAACTCAAACCATCCTGGATTCGGAAACTAGAAGGATTAGCCAGTTTCTTCACCCAGCTGATCAATACTGGCAACGATACAAGTAAAGCCAAACTTAAAGACGCTGCCAACTACATCGAAGCAAAAGAGTCTGATTTATCCCGGCTTGTCAAATCACTGGGAGGTTGGTTCCAGGTTCGACAAAAAATTAACACCCTCTTAGGGACATTTAAAGCGGATGTTAATTTTTCAACCTCCGAGCTAGAACAAGCCCTTGTTACCGAAATTGCCCAATCTTATGACTTAGATTTGCTAATCAGTGAGCCTAAAACAATTGCTCATGCCCTGCAAAGCCACGGCTGGCAAGCCTTCCAAGACTTTTTCCAGAAATTGCCTCCCTATTGTCAGCAACAAATTCTATCGACCTTTATGGAATTGTTGCCACAGCGGGATTACACTTTAGCAAATGTAAAATCCTTTCTTGTTAATGAAGCCATCTCCTTTTTCGGAAGGCCCCCACTGGGACTGGATCCACCACCGCAAGAATTAAGCTAAAACAAGCAAATTTTTTAGCAAACCTGGCTAAAACACAGGACAACTGTGCTAGAAAATAGGAAAAATCCCGCATTGTAGACTTCGTGGACTACTGCTAACGGGACTTAAACAAAAATTAAGCTAAAATATAACCAAAGCTCTCTTTATGAGCGCAATAAACGTCCCAATTGGTTTGAAGCCATTTCACAAAGCGGTAAATAATTGCGGTTCGAAATGCTTCTAAAGCTTCAGAAAAAGTG
>JAHEOB010000074.1 GCA_018610095.1 Halothece sp. MAG | reverse complement strand
GGAATTTCAGCCATAGTGTCCCTAGCCAGTCAACATTAATTGCGAGATCAATGATAATCCCAAACGGAACCATTTGGGTATAATGATTCTTTATAGAAGAGCGCCGTCAAACCAAGCGTCTTTAGACGTTGGATATAAGGCGCGCCGGAACGTGCTGGCTTCGGTTGGAGCGTCAATTGTTACTATTACTTTTAATGAATATAATGATCAAAAATCCCCTAGACAGTTAACTGCTCAAGCTTGGCTCCAATTGATGGCGATTCATTCGCGCCCCAATCAAAGATTGTGGATGGGGAATTCTCGCTAATATTGCTAAAACTGATTACACTAACTGCCGATGTTGACTTTGACGCTGCGGTTGGTTGCCTCTTCAAACTTGGGTAAGTGTAAAGTTAGGATACCATCGGTATAGTCTGCTTCTACCTTGTCTTGCTGAATCCCGACAGGCAAACGGATGGTACGGCTAAACTTACCATATTGGAATTCCGAACCATAGATTTTGTGTTGATCCGCTTGTTGTTGATACTCACCACTGATCGTGACAGAGTTGCGAGTAACGTTAACGTCAATATTATCTTTATTGATACCTGGTAGTTGCGCTTTCAGAATCAGGTGATCATCAGCATCTGCTAATTCCACAGCAGGATTCCATTCGGGTACAACAAAGGGCGTTTCTTGACTTAAATTTTGCATTACCCGATCCATTTGACGACGGAGTGCATCAAGTTCTGTTGCAGGATTCCAACGAGGTGCTAGTACCATATTTTATCTCACCTCCTATCACAATTTCCCTGATCTCTGGCAACACCTTTGACCTTCCATTTCATTTTTTAATATGTAAAATGTAATTAGAATTTGGCAGTAGGGTTAACCGATTAATTAGAGGCAATTACCCGATCGCTGGGAACTTAATATCGGATAAAATGAATCTAGGGTGGATGACAATCAACTGATAGGAAATTGTTTCATGATTACAGTGGGCAACTTAGTAGCAACTAATGAAATTATTTGTATTGAATTTTAATTTTATCTCCCACTTTTAAACCTAATTCTTCTGCGCGTCCACCAGCTAATTCAATTACTTGATCAATGGGTTCATTAGGGCCATAGGTGGGACAGGGTTTACTTTCACAAGGGGGGACTTCTGGCGCGATCGCGCGGATTTCTCCATCCGATAAAAAGATCATATCGAGCGGGATTTGGACATTTTTCATCCAGAAATTAGGTTTTTGTGGCGGATCAAGGGGAAATAACATCCCGCGATCGGGAGGTAATTTTTCACGATACATCAATCCCATCGCTTGTTGTTGTTGTGTCTCAGCAACTTCTAGTTTGATCACTTCACCCCCCATTTCTGCTTTTGCTGTAATCGGGAGTTGTTGACCTTGAACTTGTTCGGAAGTTGTCTCTGCAGGAGAAGAGTTGTCTGGGGCACAACTGATTAATAAAAGACAAGAAAGGGCTATTCCACTAAAACGTAGCATCATGGTTATTATTAAAAGTTGTAGAAGATATTTTCTGACTAGGAGTACAAGTTTCCTTTAAAAAGCCTGTATCCACTCTTTGACTTCATAATTAGTCCAAATCCCGTTTTGCCAATAGGGATCAGTTTCGACTAATTCTCGCACCGTTGCTTCATCGGGTGCATCATATAAGGCAAAGACTTGCTTTAAATCTTTTGTCGGGCCAATGGTAATTAGCGTTCCTGCTTCCTTTTGGGCTTTTAAACCATCCAAGTGGGCTTGGCGATAGGGGGCACGTTTTTCTTCAACGTTATTGCAATAAGTTCCCCACATGACATATTTCGGCATAATCTCAACTCCTTAAGGTAACGGCAAATTGTTCACTCAAAGCAGAACGAACTTTCTCTAACAGGGGTTCCACTTCTTCATCGGTCAAGGTTCGATCGGGCGCTTGATAGGTTAAACTAAAGGCTAAACTGCGTTGCCCTTCTGGGACATTTTCCCCACGATATTCATCAAACAGTTCGACATCGGTTAATAGGTTGCCTCCAGCTTGTTTCATAACCTGAGTTAATTCGGCAACGGGGACATCAATGGGGGCATAAAAGGCAATATCTCTTGCCACCGCAGGATAGGTGGAGAAGGGTTGAAAGCGCGACTGGGATAGATTTTGGTTGGCCAGTGCCTCTAATAAAATCTCGATATCAAAACTAAACACATAAACTGCTTCGGGAAATTCGTATTCTTGACGGAACTGGGGATGAAGTTGTCCAAAAATGCCCAATCGTTGATTATTCAGGGATAAAATTGCTGTGCGCCCAGGATGCAATCGTTTATCTTCTTGCGTTGCTTCATAGTTTACACTTAACCCTAATTGGGCAAAGGCTGCTTCTAATAGCCCTTTTGCTTGATACCAAGTCATGGGTTGTCCTTGACCGGAGTTGATCCAGTTTCCATAGGGGAACATTTCCCCTCCCATGATCCCGGCAACCGTATCTGCTTCGCCCATTCCATTATCGGTTTGCCAGAACCGTCGTCCCATTTCAAAGGCGTTCAGTGCCCCATTGCCACGACTCAAATTGTAGGAAAAGGCATTAATTAAACCACTGATTAATTCCGTTCGTAGGGCAGAATATTCTTTAAATAAGGGATTAGCTAACACCACTTCCTTCCCTTCCGGTTTGACAAGAGAATAATGGAGAACTTCGGTTAGCCCGATCGCGCGTAGGGCTTCGCGAATGCGATTTTTTCCTTGTTGACGGAAGGATAAGTTCCCAGGTTGGGTTTTTTCCGGTAAGGTATCAGCAAAATTATCGTAACCATAGACACGGGCAACTTCTTCAATGAGATCAATTTCTCGTTCTAAGTCGCGATAACGGTAAGGGGGAACGGTAACGGTCCAATTAATCTCAGTATCACCGTTGCGAGTTAATTCACATCCTAGGGCAGTTAAGATGGTTTCTACCGCTTCTGGGGGAAGTTTGCCATCGTCACGATTGTTGACACTGCCTAAGACTTGATGAATCCGGTTTAAGCGGAGATTGAGTTTGCGATATAACTGCTCTTGTGGCGGACGGCTATCGTCGAGGGATTGTTGAGTGGTATGACCTTGAGCGATCTCAGTTAATAGCGCGATCGCGCGTCGAGTGGCTTGTTCTAATTCCGCTTGATTAACTCCTCGTTCATATCGCGTGGACGCCTCAGTGCGAACCCCTTGGGCGCGGGCAGAACGACGAATGGCAACCGGTTCAAATAAAGCTGCTTCTAAAATAATATTGCAAGT
>JAHEOB010000073.1 GCA_018610095.1 Halothece sp. MAG | reverse complement strand
TAGAAAAGTTGAACCCATGCAACGGGCTCTGCGAGAATTAGGAGCAACGGGATGGTTGGCAGGATTACGGCGCGATCAAACCGAACACCGGGAACAGCTACCTAAATTTAGTCTGCAGTGGGAGATTTATAAAATTTTACCTATTCTCGATTGGCATTCTCGGGATATCCATTATTATTTAACGGAACATGATCTGCCTTATCATCCCCTTTTTGACCAAGGATACATGACGGTGGGAGATTGGCATTCTAGTCGTCCCATGTCCTTAAATGATGAACACGAACGAAATACCCGCTTCAAAGGCGTCAAGCAAGAATGTGGTCTTCATCTTCCCAAGACGGCGGGAGAAGCACAAAGTTTTGATTCCAGTTCTCTATGATTAAAGTTCTTCATGTCTCGGATATTCATTTAGGTAGTGGGTTATCCCAAGGTCGGATCAATCCTGAAACAGGCTTAAATACTCGCTTAGAAGATTTTCTTAATTCTCTTGGTCGTTGTATTGATCATGCCCTCAGTGAACCAGTTGATTTAGTCTTATTTGGCGGTGATGCCTTTCCTGATGCCACTCCTGCCCCTTATATTCAACAAGCCTTTGCCACTGAATTTCGTCGTTTAGTGGAAGCGCAAATTCCCACTATTTTACTAGTGGGAAACCATGACCAACATTCCCAAGGACGAGGAGGGGCAAGTTTATCACTGTATCGCACCTTAGGGGTACCGGGAGTAATTGTCGGGGATACCATTGCCACTCATCGGATTACTACGGCAAATGGAGAGGTACAAGTCATTACCCTACCTTGGTTAACCAATTCTTCTTTACTCACTCGCCCAGAAACAGAAGGATTATCCTTAGAGGAAGTCAATCAGTTACTGCTAAAAAAATTACAGCCTATTTTAGAAGCGGAAATTCGTCGTCTTGATCCCAATATTCCTACCATTTTACTGGGGCATTTAATGGCCGATCGCGCTGATTTAGGCGCAGAACGCTTCTTGGCAGTGGGGAAAGGGTTTACTATCCCCATGTCGTTTTTAACGCGTCCTGAATTTGATTATGTGGCATTAGGACACGTTCATCGTCATCAAAACTTAAATCCTAATGGCAATCCGCCTGTGGTGTACCCAGGAAGTATTGAACGAGTGGATTTTAGTGAAGAGAAAGAACAAAAAGGGTATGTGCTAATTAATTTAGCAAAAGGACAAGCGGATTGGGAATTTTGTCCGTTACCGGTTCGTCCCTTTTTAACGATTAATGTGGATGTTAGTGATCAGGACAATCCCCAACAAGCCATTCTCAGCGCGATCGAGCAACAGAAAGTTTCTGATGCAGTGGTTCGTCTCAAGTACAAACTGCGTTCACAACAGCTAGAAAGTATTGATACCCGTAGCTTGCAAAAGGCTTTGCAGTTTGCTCATAGTTATACCATTTACCCAGAATTGGTGAGTCAGTTAGCTCGTCCCCGAGTTCCTGAATTTGGGGATAAAGTAAGTCTTGATCCCATGGAGGCACTTAAAACTTATTTGAGTAACCGTAATGATCTGCAAGACCTGTCTGAAGAGATGTTAGAAGCAGCAGAAAAATTATTAGCTGGAGAAACAGGGGAAACAACAAATTCTGTGGAAAGTAAAGAACAACTCAATTTACTTTAAATATAATTACGATAGAAGAAATTAATTATTGCATTTTGTAACAAATTAAACGCTTCACTTGACTTTTTAGCAACTTAAACAGCGTCTAGTCCTTCTTTCAGGAAGTTTTGAAAATTTTTAAGTATTGTTAAGTCCCCTAAACAGTTATGGAAGCCAGCCTCTATTATTAACAAGTAAGGTACAGCAGTTAACCGTAAAAAGGGATCAATTGTTGTATCGAAAAATAACAATAGTGATCATAGATTTACTAAATGATTGTTTTTTAACAGTTAATTCCTACCATGGGAATGACGGTTAAAACTGTCTAGAGAGGAGAGCCCTATGACAACTAGTCCTCAGCAAGAGGAAAAACAGGTCAGGGTAGAAGTAGATAAGGATCCAGTCCCAACTTCTTTCGAGAAGTGGGGTCAACCGGGTCACTTTGATCGCACCCTGAAATCAGGACCCAAAACCACAACTTGGATTTGGAATTTACACGCAGACGCACACGACTTTGATAGCCAAGGTAATTTAGAAGATATTTCGCGCAAAATCTTTAGCGCGCACTTTGGTCACTTAGCAGTAATCTTTATCTGGCTAAGTGGCATGTATTTTCACGGGGCTCGCTTTTCCAACTATGAAGCTTGGTTAAACGACCCCACTAATATCAAACCCAGTGCCCAAGTGGTTTGGCCAATTGTTGGTCAAGACATTCTAAATGCGGATGTCGGTGGTGGTTTCCAAGGTATTCAAATTACCTCTGGATTCTTCTACCTCTGGCGAGCATCAGGCTTTACAGATACGTATCAGCTTTATTGCACCGCGATCGGTGCATTAGTCATGGCAGGACTGATGCTCTTTGCTGGGTGGTTCCACTATCACAAACGCGCTCCCAAACTGGAATGGTTCCAGAATGTGGAGTCCATGCTGAACCACCACCTAGCAGGCTTACTGGGTCTCGGTTCTCTCGGCTGGGCAGGCCACCAGATCCACGTTTCCTTACCCATTAATAAGATGCTGGATTCTGGTACGCCTGCACAAGACATTCCCTTACCCCATGAATTTATCCTCAAGCCCAGTCTTATGACTGAGCTTTATCCCAGCGTGGAATGGGGCTTTATGAAAGGAGTCATCCCCTTTTTCACGGGAAATTGGGGAGTTTATAGTGACTTCCTGACATTCAAAGGAGGATTGAACCCAGTAACAGGCGGTCTCTGGTTAAGTGATACGGCACACCACCACTTAGCCATTGCCGTTCTGTTTATCATTGCAGGTCACATGTACCGTACGAACTGGGGCATTGGCCACAGCATCAAAGAAATCTTAGAGGCTCATAAAGGACCGTTAACTGGAGAAGGTCACAAAGGTCTCTATGAAATCTTGACGACTTCGTGGCATGCCCAGTTAGCACTGAACTTGGCAATGCTGGGGTCACTAACCATTATTGTGGCCCATCATATGTATGCCATGCCTCCGTATCCGTACTTGGCAACGGATTATCCCACGCAATTATCTCTGTTTACCCACCACATCTGGATTGGTGGATTCCTAATTGTAGGTGCAGGAGCCCATGCTGGCATCTACATGGTGCGAGATTATGATCCAGCTCAAAACGTCAATAACTTGCTGGATCGCGTTTTACGTCACCGTGATGCCATTCTTTCCCACCTGAACTGGGTCTGCATCTTCTTAGGCTTCCACAGCTTCGGATTATATGTCCATAACGACACCATGCGTGCCTTGGGTCGTCCCCAGGACATGTTCTCTGACAATGCCATTCAGTTGCAGCCGATTTTTGCGCAGTGGGTACAAAACTTGCACACTGCGGCTCCTGGTGGAACGGCTCCCAATGCTGCGGAAACTGCAAGCTACGCCTTTGGTGGAGGCGTTATGGAAGTTGGCGGTAAGGTAGCCATGATGCCCATTGAATTGGGAACTGCTGACTTCATGGTTCACCATATCCACGCCTTCACAATCCACGTGACTGTACTGATTCTCCTCAAAGGCGTTCTGTTTGCCCGTAATTCCCGCTTTATCCCTGATAAATCGGAACTTGGATTCCGCTTCCCCTGTGATGGACCTGGTCGCGGTGGAACTTGCCAAGTCTCCTCTTGGGACCACGTTTTCCTCGGCTTGTTCTGGATGTATAACTCCCTCTCGATTGTGATCTTCCACTTTAGTTGGAAGATGCAGTCGGATGTTTGGGGAACTGTGGCTCCTGATGGTTCGGTAGCGCATATTACCTCTGGTAACTTTGCCACCAGTTCCATCACAATTAACGGTTGGCTCCGCGACTTCCTTTGGGGACAGTCAGCCAACGTGATTAACTCTTATGGTTCGGCTCTGTCTGCCTATGGGTTGTTATTCCTAGGAGCACACTTTATCTGGGCATTTAGCTTGATGTTCTTGTTCAGTGGTCGTGGCTACTGGCAAGAATTGATTGAGTCCATTGTATGGGCTCACAATAAGCTCAAAGTTGCTCCTACGATTCAACCCCGCGCTCTCAGCATCGTTCAAGGACGTGCTGTGGGGGTTGCCCACTACCTGCTAGGAGGAATTGTGACCACTTGGTCGTTCTTCTTAGCACGAATCATAGGCGTCAGTTGACGGACTTGATGAAAAACAGTAACACTGGTTTAAAAAATCAGTGAACTGATAAGTAGGGCTGAACCTCCTAACTACGGAGTTGAGGTCAGCCCCACCCAAAACCAAAAGAAATAATGAGTTTCGAATAACCCATTTACACATTGACCTGTAAAGAGGATTTCCTGAAAGGCTATGGCAACCAAATTTCCAAAATTTAGCCAAGACCTTGCTCAAGATCCAACAACACGTCGGATTTGGTACGGGATTGCTACCGCCCACGATTTTGAAGCCCATGATGGCATGACGGAGGAAAATCTTTACCAGAAGATTTTTGCCTCCCACTTTGGACACATTGCCATCATCTTCCTGTGGACGTCTGGAACCTTATTCCACGTTGCTTGGCAAGGTAATTTTGAACAGTGGATTAAAGACCCCTTAAACGTTCGTCCGATTGCCCACGCAGTCTGGGACCCTCACTTTGGTGAACCTGCTGTCGATGCTTTCACCCAAGCAGGTGCTTCCAACCCAGTTAATATTGCCTACTCTGGTGTTTACCACTGGTTCTATACCATTGGAATGACCAGCAATGCGGACCTCTATCAGGGATCGGTATTCCTGTTATTGCTATCCGCACTGTTCTTATTCGCTGGTTGGCTTCACTTACAACCCAAATTCCGTCCCAGCCTGTCTTGGTTCAAGAATGCTGAATCTCGCCTCAACCACCACTTAGCAGGTTTGTTTGGCGTTAGCTCCTTGGCTTGGGCTGGTCACTTAGTTCACGTGGCAATTCCTGAATCCCGTGGACAACACGTTGGTTGGGATAACTTCCTTTCCGTGAAGCCTCACCCAGCAGGATTAGGACCCTTCTTCACTGGTAATTGGGGTGTCTATGCCCAGAACCCTGATACTGCAAACCACATTTTTGGTACCTCTGAAGGGGCTGGAACTGCTATTTTGACGTTCTTGGGTGGATTCCATCCCCAAACCGAATCGCTGTGGTTGACCGACATGGCTCACCACCACCTCGCGATCGCGGTTATCTTCATTATCGCGGGTCATATGTACCGTACCCAGTTTGGTATCGGTCACAGCATCCGTGAAATGCTGGATTCCAAGAAGGGTCTATTTAGCGAAAAGAGCGAAGGGCAATTTAATCTGCCTCACCAAGGACTGTATGACACCATCAATAATTCCTTACACTTCCAGCTAGCATTAGCACTGGCTGCGTTAGGAACGGTCACTTCCTTGGTGGCGCAGCACATGTATTCTCTACCGCCCTATGCCTTTATTGCTCGAGATTACACCACGCAAGCTGCTCTGTACACTCACCACCAATACATTGCTGGTTTCTTGATGGTGGGTGCGTTTGCTCACGGTGCAATCTTCTTAGTCCGTGACTACGATCCTGAGCAAAATAAAGGCAACGTTCTGGCGCGCGTTCTGGAACACAAAGAGGCAATTATTTCCCACTTAAGCTGGGTATCGCTCTTTTTAGGGTTCCACACCTTGGGACTCTATGTTCACAACGACGTTGTTGTCGCTTTCGGTACGCCTGAAAAACAAATTCTAATTGAACCAGTCTTTGCCCAGTTTGTTCAAGCAGCCCACGGCAAGATGCTCTATGGCATGGATGTTCTTCTCTCCAATGCCGATAGCATTGCCACCACAGCTTGGCCTAACTACGGCAATGTCTGGTTAGATGGCTGGATGGATGCCATTAATAGCGGAGATAACTCCCTATTCCTCACCATTGGCCCTGGGGACTTCTTAGTTCACCACGCGATCGCGCTAGGACTGCACACCACAACCTTAATTCTGGTTAAAGGCGCATTAGACGCACGGGGCTCCAAGCTGATGCCCGACAAGAAAGACTTCGGCTACAGCTTCCCCTGCGACGGTCCTGGACGCGGTGGTACTTGCGACATCTCCGCTTGGGACGCCTTCTATCTCGCCGTCTTCTGGATGCTCAACACCATCGGTTGGATTACCTTCTACTGGCACTGGAAGCATCTGGGCGTTTGGCAAGGCAACGTTGCTCAGTTCAACGAAAACTCCACCTACCTCATGGGATGGCTACGGGATTATCTGTGGCTCAATTCCGCGCAGTTGATTAACGGCTACAATAGCTTCGGCATGAACAACCTGTCTGTCTGGGCTTGGATGTTCCTGTTTGGACACCTGGTTTGGGCAACAGGCTTTATGTTCCTCATCTCCTGGCGCGGTTATTGGCAAGAGCTTATTGAAACCATTGTGTGGGCACACGAACGTACTCCTCTGGCGAACTTGGTTCGTTGGAAAGATAAGCCCGTGGCTCTCTCCATTGTGCAAGCTCGCTTAGTTGGATTAGCTCACTTCGCAGTTGGTTATATCCTGACTTACGCAGCCTTCCTCATCGCCTCTACGTCATCCGCCTTTGGTTGACGTAGCACTTGGTCATTAACCTAGTGTTGAGCTAGGTTAGTCCTGACATCCCCTGCCCATTGCGGTGGGGGATTTGTTTATAGTTTTCCGTAGAAAAAAGTTCCCAGTAGAAGTTATATTTCTTTTAAAAAAAACGATCTAACAAACCGTCAATAATGAATTTATAGCAAAGAGGCAGAACTTTCATATAAATTAAAAATAAACGCGATCGCTGCGTAGGACTTCCTTGCTTATGAGTTATACCACCCAAGACTTGATTAAAATTCTAGATGAAGAATTACGAGCAAATTGGCAAGGAAAGCGAGTGTTATTTTCTTCTTATGAACGTCTGAATAATCCCGTTGTCGCCAAAGCCATTGGTGCAGAACAACTAAGTAAAGTCTTTGCCTATCGAGATTTTCGCGCTCAGATTCATGATTATCAACTGAAACATCAAGTGTCAGGATTAGTGTGGCGACGGTGTCATTTTTACGGTTATGAAGTGGACTGTCCGGAACTACATAACCAATTAATTGCCATTCCTCAAGATAAAGAAACTCTCAGAGCGATTAAACCCCAAATTTTAGATTTCTGGGAAAAAGCAAGCAGTCATTTAGTCTTATGGAAAGAAGCCAAGCCACCCACTCCCATCGATGCAGCAACTGTCAAAGCATTAGTCAGTGAAGTGGAATGGTTAGAAGTAGAAACTACCCAGAGGGAATTAATTCTAAATTTGTGTTGGGGCAAGCCCAAAGAATGTCATTATCAATGGGCACGACCTCATTCTGGCTGCGATCGCGTCATTGCAACTCATTCTGTCTATTCATAGCAATATCAGTAGCTTTCATCTGCGCGATCGCGTCGTGAAATTGACTGGGAGAAACTAGTCGTAATCTAGTATTGTTCAAAATAGTCTATTTTCTATTTGTGTAATGAACCAGCAGCGACAACAGGAGTTTCAAACTACTTTTGAGAAGGGAAAATTCGCCCTAGAGAAAGGACGTTATGACGTTAGTATTGAACAATTAGAAAAAGCCAAAAAGTTAATTAATCCTTCTTCTAAATCAGGGGGAGAAGTACGAATCTGGTTAATCAGCGCTTACCAAGCTGCCAATCGTATTCAAGACGCGATCGCGGTGTGCCACGAATTAGCGAAACATCCCTCTGCCGAAATCCGAAAACAAAGTCAACAGATGCTCTATATTCTAAAAGCCCCTGCACTGAAACGCCCCCAACAATGGATGACGAAAATTCCTGATTTATCACAACTGTCTGAAGATGAGGGCAAGACTAGGCGTTCCCAACCCAGTGGTACGATGAAATCTCGCAAACGGAAAATGCCGGAACCAGAACCCATTGATCCCAGTGAAATTAATCGCAAAGATAATTACTTTATTTGGGTTGCTTTATTGCTCATTCTTGCCCTCTTTTTCGTTTTTAACTAATCCCCTTACTCATAAGCCAAGTTTTTAGAGCTGAGTTTTTTGGGAGATTGGAAATTGAAGTGGTTATTTTGGGGAGAATTTGATGGCATTGTCTGGGTAAAATCATTATCGAAATTGCCTTGATGGGGATGGGAAACGCCTTGCTGAGTTTCCTTAGCAAATAATTGAGGAGGTTCCCAGTTAACTAAGGAAGTAATGGTTTCAGGTAAGGAAAATCCTCCTTGGGAATCATGACTATCAGCTACATCAGTCACTGGGGCTTGGTAAGGGAGTTCAAAATGCTTTTGTTCCATTAAGGGCAGTTCTGGTTGTGATAGCCACGAGGCAGGTTTCTCAGAAATCGAACTGATCATTTCTGGTAAAGAAGCAAATAACGTAACATCTTGCAACGAGGAGTGATTATCA
The DNA here is from genome assembly GCA_018610095.1 of Halothece sp. MAG. Taxonomy (GTDB): domain Bacteria; phylum Cyanobacteriota; class Cyanobacteriia; order Cyanobacteriales; family Rubidibacteraceae; genus Halothece. The sequence continues at coordinate 2,464 of JAHEOB010000073.1, read as the reverse complement.
CTTTCCTGAAGGGCAATTGTACTAGCGTCGTTGTTCTCCATTGCCTTTACAAGAGAGGATGTGGGATCAACAGCAACCCAACCTTTTGCTTTGGGAATGCGCCATTCAAAGTGCAAGTGAGAACCAGTGGAATTTCCTGTGCTACCAACTTGCCCAATAACGGTTCCTTGTTCTACCCATTCTCCAGGCTTGACATGAATTTTTGATAAATGAGCATATCGTGATTCCGATTCTCCCTCATCATGACGCAAGCCCACAATTAATCCATATCCCCCTTGATATTCAGCAAATTGCACTTTCCCAGAATGGGTAGCAATTACAGGAGTGCCTTTGGGTGCAACAAAATCGACACCGGCATGGAACCGATTATTCCCTGAAATGGGATGTTGTCGCCAACCGAAATTGGAACTAATCGATCTTGCTTGAGGAAGTGGGAATAATAAATCAGAGTCTCCGTTTCCTTGAATATCTAATTCTGGTACATTTTCAGGAGGCGTATAGGGATGTTTAGCGTGTTTTGGTTGAGGTTGACTGGTTTGTTCAGGAGGCGTATAGGGATGTTTAGCGTGTTTTGATTGAGGTTGACTGGTTTGTTCAATTTGATTAGGTAATTCTGGAAGTGTCTCTTGTTTCTCCGCTAATTCTGGTTTAGAAGGATTAGGGGAGTTACAACCACTACGGCTCATTTGATTCCCTTCTACGACTGTTGTACATCCCTCTGCGCGATCGGTTACTTTGACTTGCGGTGCCGGTAATGATTCTTCGCTTGAAATAGAATTGTCTACATTATCCACAAACTCATTAGTGGCTGTCTTTTCTGGAGTAGAAGAGGAATTTTGTTCCTCAACTTTTGGGGCAGAAAATTGTTGAGTAGCGTGAGTGCTATCAGCAGTAGAAGGGGTGTCTTCTGCTGTTGAAGGAGTTGATTCCTTTCTTTGTTTAAATTCCACCTTGGGATTAGCAGATTTTTTAACTTCAGGCAGATTTGAGGGAGAAGAATTCAAGGATTCAATCGGGGGTAATTCTTTTGTATCTTTTGTTTGGGAGGATAAAGATTTTAGTTTATCCTTGGCAGAATCTGAACTTGCTTTAATATCTGGTTGCTGCTTGTCATTGCTGGAAGCTGAAGAGGGTTGAGGAGATTCGATTGTGGGGATCCTGGATGCTTCACTAGATGAAGATGGGGTTTTTCCTGCTACCGTTGCAGATGAGGATGCTTGTGAAGAATTGGAATGAGATTGTTGGGCTTGATTAGAAAGATTAGGCTTAGCTTCTACTTGCTGTTGAGAATTGCTTTCAGAAGATGACGACTCTGCTTGAGTAGAACTAGATTGTTGGTTTTTATTGCTAGAAGTTGAAGAGGGTTGAGGGGATTCTGTTTTAGGGGGATTGGATGCTTCACTAGCAGAAGATGAGGTTTCTCCTTCTAACGCTTCGGATGAAAATGCTTGTGAAGGGTTAGAATTGGATGATTCGCTTTGATTAGAAAGATTAGGCTTAGCCTTTACTTGCTGTTGAGAATTGCTTTGAGAAGATGACGACTCTGCTTGGGTAGAACTAGATTGTTGGTTTTTATTGCTAGAAGTTGAAGAGAATTGAGGGGATTCTGTTTTAGGGGTAGTGGATGCTTCACTAGCAGAAGATGGGGTTTCTCCTTCTACCGCTTCGGATGAAGATGCTTGTGAAGGGTTAGAATTGGATGATTCGCTTTGATTAGAAAGGTTAGGCTTAGCCTCTACTTGCTGTTGAGAGCTTGCTTTAGAAGATGCCAACTCTGCTTGGGCAGAACTAGATTGCTGGTTTTTACTGCTAGAAGCTGAAGAGGGTTGAGAGGATTCTGTTGTAGAGGTAGTGGATGCTTCACTCGCAGAAGATGGGGTTTCTCCTTCTACCGCTGCAGATGAAGAATCCTCATTGGCATTTAAATTTGATTGATCTGCCTTACTAGGAGAGGTTTGTGCTACCGATTCTTGTTTTGTCTTAGACGAGGCAATTTGATTGTCTTCAGTTTTCTGTTGTAACTCTAAATCGGGAACAGAATCATAATCAGGATTCTTTGATTGATTTAGGGGTTTATTCGATGCCTCCACTGGTTCTAATTCCGCAGATTGTGTTTTAGCTTCGGTTGGAATTGTTTTCTGAGACGTGTAAGCTAATGCCAGTCCTTGATTTAATAAATTAAAAGGAATTAATGTCGCTACTCCCCCCAATACCAATAAGTGCTGTTGCCATTTCCAGGAAAACCGTTGTTGAGAAGCGTTTACAGATTGCTTAGCCATCAGTTTATTCTCCTCGCGATCGCGCCACTAAAAAAAACCTAAAGGCATTTTAGCAATCTTGTGCCTAAACTGTGAATTTTTCTTCTGATATCAAATAATCCCCTCAACCTGAGTGAGGGGAATGTGTTTCTTTTAGCAAAGGATTTTAAACGGTTTGGGCTTGGCTTAACCCTGGGAAAGCAACG
>JAHEOB010000072.1 GCA_018610095.1 Halothece sp. MAG | reverse complement strand
TTCGCTTAAATATTCCGCCTTTAACCAGCGAACGTCGCCAAGAGTTGGTCAAATTGGCAAGCAAATATGCCGAAGAAGGACGGGTTTCAGTTCGCAATATTCGCCGTGACGCGATCGATGAAGTTCGTAAAGCAGAAAAAAATCATGAACTATCCGAAGATGAATCCCACGATATTCAAGATAAGATTCAAAAATTAACGGATAAATATGTTGCCAAAATTGATGAAATCCTCAAAGCAAAAGAAGAAGATATAACAACCGTTTAGCAACATCAACAGCAGGGTGAGGAGGTTAACAGGCTTTCCTCACCTTTAGTTTTAGTTAGAAAACGTAGGAACTTTTTGGGGCTGTTGTGATTCTCCGCCTTGTTGAGGGGGTGGGGAAGGCATTGAATCATCTACTTCTTGGCTTCCTGTCTTAGAAACCCCTTTGTTACTTGCAACAGCTACTTCTCCTTCCACAGTCTTAATGACATTTTGCTCAAATCCCTTCTGTTGCAACACAACCGTTGGTGTCGGTCGATCTTTCATATTAATTTCTTTAATTAAGACTTGATCATTGGCAATATACTGACCGGGGCGAACATAGCGACTGGTTTCTTCATTTGGGGCTTTGACAATCAGCATGGGGTCATTACCCACTTGCACTGCCCCTGAAATTTGGGTTTCCTGCGCTAATTTAGGTTGAGGTGGTTCAGTAGGTTGTGGAGGTCCAGGTCCTTTCTCACCATTCTCAGGTCCGCGGTCACCATTCTGAGTTACATCCTTGATATACTTACTTATATCATCCCCCTTGCCAGTAATTTGATCCTCAATACGCTCAACATTAACTATTTTTCCATCCTTTGTAGGGGCAAGGGGAAATAACTGAAATAAATCACCCTGGCTTGTGCTTCCTTGCCGTTCTTGCAGGAATTGTTCGGGATCCGTTGAGTTTCTTAACCCTGTCTCAATAGATGAAGTTCGCTTAACGTCAGAAAATTGATTTGGTTGTTTTTTCTGATCTTTCTTCTGTTGATTTTGTTTTGTCTTTTTCCCTGACGATTTCCCTGACGATTCGCCATTCCCTTCATTTAATTCTTCATCGGGTTCGGGTGATTTTTCTACGTCCGTCTGTTCTTCCCAAAAAACTATGGAATCACAACCACTTAAGGAAAATCCTAGCGCCAACAATAGTGTTAGTCGTAATTGTTTATTCATCCCATTCTCATCCGATCTAATAATAGCCCCGCCTAAATTTTAACAGAGAGAAGGAATTAGGTTGTATTAATTCAAAACAGTGATAATTAAAGCTTTATTAATAGTGAGTCTTTATAACTTTATCTTTTAGAAGATTATTTCATGACTTTTTGAAGCGATTTTAATCCCGTTTTCAAACGACGGGAAACAGTGACAACACTGACGCCTAATACTTCTGCTGCTTCTTTCTGAGTGAGATCATGAAGGAAGACAAATTCTAAAATATTCCGTGTCCGTTCTTCAAGTTGCCCCAGCCCTTGTTGGAGGCGAATTCGATCTTCTTGGGCTAATTGAAAACTTTGATAATGCTGATCGGGTACTAAATCTCCAAGGTTTGTCTCTTCTTCCTCTTGTGACCCCATTGGCATATCGAGGCTGAGGGGTTCACGATTTTTCTCTGCTAATTTGATATCTTGCCATTCCTTTAGAGAAACATTTAACTGCTGAGCAACTTCTTCATCAGTAGGCTGACGATTTAGTTTTTCTCTTAATTGTCGGGTAATGGTGATCGATTTTTGTCTCAGTTCTAACCAACGTCGAGGAATTTTAACTGAAGTACTGCGATCGCGCAAATAGTGTTGAATCTCACCCCGAATATAGGGCATCGCAAAAGAGCTAAAGGCGTTTCCTTTTGAGAGATCAAAGCGCTCGATCGCGCCAATCAATCCAATACAACCTACTTGAATTAAATCTTCATAACTTTCATTACATTGATGCACCCAATGATGAGCTTCTTTACGTACTAAGCCAATATTTAGCTCGACAATTTGATTCCGAAGTTCTTGGCTAGGGTTACATTGGTATTCCCTGAGTAACGCTAAGCTGTTTTGTTTAACATTGACTGTCGTAGAGGAAGACATAGGTTTTTTTTCCATCAACTCGCTTCTTGTTGTTCAGACTCGCCTTTTGTAATTTTTCACCACTGCTTACTGATACAACTACCTTTCCGCTTTTAATTTAATATTAATCTTTTTAATTTAGGCATGACAACAGTGAATCTACGTTTTCTAAGTATTAAATGATTACTGTATCCTAAGGGAAATCTCAGTGTTTAAAGGATCAAGCTAAGTTTTAATGCTCATCTTCCTCTTTCAAACCATCGTAGTGACTTAAAAAACTTTCAAAAGTGATCGGTACTTAATTGTTGTTTCTAAGTTCGTCTAATTTGTTCCGAACGGCTTGAATATCCTGCCACATCAACCATTTCGGTTTTCCTTTTTCTCGGGAAGGATTTCTTAACAAATAAGCAGGATGAAAAATCGCCATTGCCCAGCGTCCTTGCCATTTTAACCATTGCCCACGAATTTTGGTAATGCCTTTTTTTTCTCCTGTTAAGCCTTTAAGCGCGGTTGCTCCCGTCAAGAGAATAATTTTGGGATCAATTAATGCAATTTGTTCCAATAAATAAGATTTACAAGTTTGTATTTCTGCTGTGCTAGGAGTTCGATTATTGGGGGGGCGACATTTTACAATATTAGAAATGTAAACATCTTCCTCTAGACTTAATTCGACAGAGGCAAGAATTTTATCTAATAATTGGCCTGATTTTCCCACAAAGGGTAATCCCTGTTCATCTTCACTTTGTCCTGGGGCTTCCCCAATAATCATGATATCGGCATGAGGTGTTCCTCGACTAATAACTACTTGCGTTCGATTTTGAGCCAATTCACACCGTTGACACTTTTGACAGTGATGGCTTAATTCGTCTAAATTTTGATAAGTTCCTGGGGTAATCGGGATGTCAGCATTAAATGGAATCTGTTCCCATTGCTGAGAATCACGAGTGGAAGGTTCATTGTTATCGAAAATACTGATTTGATTCGCGTTATTCATAGCTTTTGATTCAATTCTAAATAATCAATCTCTCATCCTTCATGAATCCCTATCAATAGAAAAAGCACGGCTCAGTATTTCCTAAGCCTTAAAAAGATTAGTGGCTGGGATCAACCAATGGAAGGAAATCAACTGAAGCAACAGCGATCATTGCAGCAAAGTAGTTTTCATCCTAGTGGCGGTTAAATTAGAATTGTTATAAAGATATGTAAACTTTTTACGATCACTTCGCCAAACCAAGGCTTAACTGATGACCTCTGTAACTTCTCTATTTGCTCCCGTTGATAACGATCTACGTCTATTAACCGATAATTTAAAAGAACTGGTTGGAGCGCGTCACCCCATTTTAGGTGCAGCGGCTGAGCATCTTTTTGGTGCTGGCGGGAAACGGTTACGCCCTGGCATTGTTTTATTAGCTTCACGAGCAACAATGGAGGGACAAGATTTAACACCTCACCATAGACGGTTGGCAGAAATCACAGAAATGATCCATACGGCAAGTTTAGTTCATGATGATGTGGTGGATGAAGCAGAAACCCGTCGCAATTCCCCCACTGTCAATAGTGTTTTTGGCAATCGGGCAGCGGTATTAGCAGGGGATTATTTATTTGCCCAATCGTCTTGGTATTTGGCAAATTTGGATAACTTGACGGTTGTCAAATTGTTATCCGAGGTAATTCGTGATTTTGCAGAAGGAGAAATTCGTCAGGGGTTAAGCCAATTTGATGTGGAATTGTCGATTAGCGATTATTTGGAAAAAAGTTACTATAAGACAGCTTCGCTAATGGCTAATAGTGTGAAAGCAGCAGGGGTTCTTAGTGGGGGTTCAGAACAAGTTTGCGAGCAACTTTATCATTACGGGCGTCATTTTGGGTTAGCGTTTCAAATTGTGGATGATATTCTTGATTTTACGGCGACAAGTGAGGTATTAGGGAAACCTGCTTGTTCTGATTTGAAAAGTGGCAATTTAACGGCTCCTGTTTTGTATGCTTTGGAAGAAAAACCAGACTTGCAACCGTTGATTGAGAATGAGTTGACAGCAGAAGGGGAGTTAGACCGCGCGATCGCGCTAATTAAAGAAAGTAATGGCATTGATCGCACCACTCAGTTAGCCAAACAGCACAGTCAACTAGCGGTGCAACATTTAAATCAAGCGCTGCAAGAATCAGAATCGACGCAGGCGTTACGAGAATTAGCGGATTATATTTTACGAAGAGTCTATTAAGCCCTTACAATTCAGAGAATGACAGAGCAATGGGAAATGGTAAACCAATTATAGATTAGGTCAATGGCTAGACTCTCTCATGAATTAACCCGCTATTGTTTTGAACAAGAAACTACTCCCTACATTCAATTCGCTGATTTATTAAGCATTACTCAACAGCGCATTTTCGGGTTTTTATTTGTGATTATTGCGTTGCCATCTGCGTTACCGATTCCAGCACCAGGTTATTCCATTCCCTTTGGGATCGTGATGTTTCTGTTAGCAATGCAGTTAATTCTAGGGGCAAAAGAACCTTGGCTTCCCCAGCGTATCCGAAGGTATCAATTAGAACTTCAACAAGTACAATATTTTGTCACAAAAGGCACTCCTTGGTTGAAACGGTTAGAAAGCGTTACTCGTCCTCGATTTACTTATCTTTGTACAAGTAGCTTGGGACGGGTGATTTTAGGCAGCGCGATCGCGCTAATGTCAGTCTCGATGATGGTTCCCATTCCTGGCACGAATACGTTACCTGCAATTAGCATTTTCGTGATGGGATTTGGCTTACAAGAAGATGATGGACTAATTAGCTTAATGGGATTTGTGATTGCAGTAATCGCAGCAATGGCAGTCATGGGAATTATTATGGGGGGAATGAATTTATTTGATTTGCTAATCCAAACATTCCAGAATCTTTAAGGGAATAAGCTAGGCTTGCTATAGTAGCTATTTATCAATTAATAGGAGAATCTATGAATGTAGCAGTTCAACAAACAGTACCCGATGTGGTTTTCCATACTCGTGTGCGTGATGAGTCAATTGGTGGGGACAATCCCTTTCGATGGGTGGATAAAACCACCGAAGATATATTTGGGGGTCGCAGAGTGGTATTATTTGCCCTTCCTGGGGCATTTACGCCCACTTGTTCATCCAATCATCTCCCTCGCTACGAACAATTGTATGATGAAATTCGTGCCCAAGGCATCGATGAAGTGATTTGCCTTTCCGTTAATGATGCCTTTGTCATGTTTCAATGGTCTAAACAACAGGGCGCGCAAAAAGTGTTTATGCTACCGGATGGCAATGGTGATTTTACCCGAAAAATGGGGATGTTAGTGGAAAAAGAAAATCTTGGGTTTGGCATGCGCTCTTGGCGTTATTCCATGGTGGTCAATGACCGGAAAATTGAAAAGATGTTCATTGAACCCAACTATCAAGATAATTGTCCCACTGATCCCTTTGAGGTTTCTGATGCCGACACCATGTTAGCTTATCTAAAAGGACAAACCAGCTAACTTCAATCGTGAATTTCGCGTCCTATTGTCGGGCGCGATTCACCATTCTCTCCAGCTATGCAAGAATATAATCACGTACAATTAGCCCTGTTTAGTGGTAAAGGTGGGGTCGGAAAAACGACCCTTGCTTGTAGTTTTGCTCGTCATTGGGCACGAGAATTTCCGCAAGAGCGGATTTTATTATTATCCACCGATCCGGCTCATTCTATTGGCGATGTTCTCAATGTTAATGTCGGAGAAAACGCTACTGCGCTCTCGGATCTGCCGAATTTGCAAGTGAGGGCCTTAAATGCCCAAACGCTTCTTGGAGAGTTTAAGGAACGCTACGGTAAAACCTTAGAAGTTTTAGTAGAACGAGGCAGTTTTGTGGATGGAGAAGATTTAACCCCTGCTTGGGATTTAGGATGGCCAGGGTTAGATGAATTAATGGGCGTTTTGGAAATTCAACGGCTATTTAAACAGCAAGAAGTGGATCGCATGGTCGTTGATATGGCGCCCAGTGGTCATAGTATCCATCTATTTGAAATGATGGATTTTCTGGATAATTTTCTTGCTGGCTTAGAGGGGTTTCAAGAAAAGCATCGTGTAATGGTACAAAGTCTCTCTCGTCATTATACGCCCGATGAAACAGATGAATTTTTAGAGATGATGCGGGAGGATTTAGCCTATGGACGGCAGTTATTACAAGATAAAAAGAATACTACTTGCTTAGTGGGCGCGATCGCAGAACCCATGAGTTGGTTAGAAACGCAAGATTTAATTTCCTCGCTTCAACAATTAAGTATCCCTTGTGGGGGGGTCTTTGTTAATCGCATTTTAGACAGTAATGGGCAAAGTGCGATCCAGCGCGATCGGGTCTATGAACAACAGCAACTGTTAGAAAAATTCCGTGACACGGTTTATCCCCTTCCGTTATATGTCATTCCCCGTCAAAATCGCCCACCCGTTGGCAAAACTGCCTTAGATGAACTTTTTTCCCAAATTCATCCCATTAGCGAAGTTGCTAGCAGTGAACCCCCTAGTGACATTGAATTTCCTGATCCCATTTCCCCAGGCTTACCTGACTATCTAGAAGAAGGTCGGCAATTACTATTAATTGGTGGCAAAGGTGGGGTGGGTAAAACGACTATTACCGCCAGTATTGGTTGGGCAATGGCGCAACGTCACCCCGATCGCCAAATTCGCTTGATTTCTATTGATCCTGCCCATTCCTTAGCAGATGCATTTGATACATCTCTAGGGCACGAAGCGGTGGCAATTACCGACAATCTCAGTGCCCAAGAAATTGATTCCGAAACGCTGTTGGATGAATTTCGGGAAGACTATCTCTGGGAATTAGCAGAAATGATGAGTGGCGGAAGTGGCGATAGTGAAGGGTTGCAAATTGCTTATGGGCCTCAAGCTTGGCAACAAATGGTATCACAAGGACTCCCAGGGGTGGATGAAATGTTAGCCCTGTTAACGGTTGTGGATTTATTAGAGGCAGGGGAACAAGATTTAATTATTGTGGATACTGCTCCCACTGGGCATTTGTTACGGTTTTTAGAAATGCCCACTGCGCTGACGGATTGGCTGAGTTGGATTTTCAAGTTATGGATGAAGTATCAAGCGATCGCGGGCCACATGGAATTGATGACGCGCCTGCGTCAACTGCGAAAACGAGTGGTTAAAACTCACGAAAAATTACAAGATGGGGATTATACCGAGTTTATTGGTGTATTTGAAAATCAAGGCGCGATCGTGGCTGAAACCGAACGCATGATGCAGGCGCTCGCGGAACAAGGATTATCACAACGGTATGTTATTCAGAATCGTTATGAGTCAGAAGATGATCTGGATCGAGAGGAATTTGGTGGCTGCGCGATCGTTCGCCTTCCCTATTTACCTCGCTCCATTACCCCTCTAGAACGGATTAAAGGGGCAGCAAATTTACTA
>JAHEOB010000071.1 GCA_018610095.1 Halothece sp. MAG | reverse complement strand
CAAATGTAATGGGGCTTTTACATTGATATACCATCTTCCCCATTAAAATAGGGATTTCAGCTAATTTTTCCCTTTCAACCTTAATTGCCTAAATTGAGGGGATTGGAAGCGATTTCAGAAGGCTGATCTGCAAAAGTCCCGCTAGGTTCAAATCTCTCCTCTTACTATTGCTTATTTCAATTAAAAAAAAATACCTTTGACTACTGATATTACAAGGTAAGCCCGATGTGCCCAGAGGGCGCGATCGCTATTCTTCAAGCTTTAAACTTTGCCATGCTTGCGCCACAACTTGACTGAGCCACTGTCGTTGCTTGGGATCTAACCAATCATCTTCTGCTAAAACTTCGGCAGTTAAATCATCCAAGGTTTGTCCTTTGGATTGAGCAATTTTCACAACTCCCGCGATCGCAGCAGCAATGAGTTCTTCATCAACGGGATTTTCTTTGAGAGCCTCTATTTCTTCAATTGTCGCTGGAATGGGATAATTCATAATGCGCTTATAATACCAATTGTTTCTTAATAAATTGCTAACAATGTAAAGTTTTATAACTTCTTTCTCATTTTATATCGTTAAAATCTTAACGTAACTTACTGCCATTTGTGACAAATTGATGGAAGAAATCCTCTATACTGAAGTTCCCACTCCCGATACTGAACTGGTTTGTCATTGGTTAAAACAAGAAATGCCTCTCCAGAAAGGGGAAAAACAAATCACTCCCCAAGGGATTCGAGTCAAGTTTCCCAACACCAGGGGAGAATTATCGATTTTTGTCTGGTCAGTTGAGAATACCACTTATCTGAAAGTCTTTCGTTGGGGAGATTTTCCTGCTTCCACGGCTCGTGGTTGGGTACAAAAATTTAACCATGCTTTACATCAGCGTTTTCCCATTCGTTATCCTGAACCCCCAGAAATTGATCTTTCTCAAGAGTCGATTTTTTCAGCTTTAGCTCCCTACTACCCGAAAACGGTTCATTTTTTTCAAAAAATCCCGAATGGGGAATTTGATCTCACCCGCGTCTATTGGTGGGAAAAACGGTGGCGAGAACAAGTACGTCACCCTCAGCAACCGAAACCAGTGATTAAACAAACCCATCGCGAACCAGACTCATCCCCTCACTACGATTTAATTTATTTGGGTGGGGCTCTGGGAGTTATTCATGCTGCGGTGATGGCACAATTAGGGTATCGCGTTTTATTAGTGGAACGTTTAGCTTTTGGGCGCATGAACCGAGAGTGGAACATTTCTCGCCAAGAGTTGCAGGTATTAGTGGATTTAGGGTTATTTACCCCTGCTGAATTGGAAAGTGTCATTGCTCGGGAATATCAAGACGGATTTAATAAGTTTTTTGATGGCAATAATCCAGCACATCTGAAAGGAGAGGTTTTACACACGCCAACCGTTTTAAATATTGCTCTCAACTCCGATAAAGTTTTACAACTGTGTGGCGAAAAACTCCAAGCTGCTGGTGGACAAATTTGGGATCGAACCGAATTTCAACAAGCTCACATTAGCCAAACGGCAGTAACAGTGGATTGTCAAGATTTATCCCATGAAACTAGTAAACAAGCCACCGCACGATTATTAATTGATGCTATGGGCTCGGCGTCTCCCATTGCCTGGCAACTCAACGGCGATCGCGGCTTTGATAGTGTTTGCCCAACTGTAGGTGCAACCATTAAAAAAGGATTTCCCCCAGGAGTATGGGATTCTAACTATGGCGATGTTTTAAACTCTCATGGCGATACTTCTCGCGGACGGCAACTGATTTGGGAATTGTTTCCTGGTGCAGAGGAGGAACTAACCATTTACCTCTTCCATTACCACGAAATTCATCCCGATAACCCCGGCTCTTTATTAGAAATGTATGAAGACTTCTTTAACATTTTGCCGGAGTACCGTCGCTGCGATATGGAACAACTGGAATGGAAAAAAGCTACCTTTGGCTACATCCCAGCTTATTTTAGCGTTGGCAAGCGCGATCGCGCCGTTGCTTTTGATCGCTTACTGGCTCTTGGGGATGCTGCCTCCTTACAATCGCCTCTAGTCTTTACGGGGTTTGGTTCCCTGATTCGCAACCTCGATCGGCTGACAACCCTGTTGGATACTGCACTCAAACATGATCTATTACAGGCAAAACATCTTAATCAAGTTCAGGCTTATCAAAGTAATGTTGCCGTCACCTGGTTATTTTCTAAAGGCATGATGGTTCCCACTGGGAAAATGCTCCCTCCACAACGGATCAATGCTATGCTCAATACCTTCTTTGGATTACTCGCCCAAGAGCCTCGGGAAGTTGCTGATACCTTTATCAAAGATCGTGCTGGTTGGGGATTATTTAATCGACTTGCCCTGAAAGCAGCAAAAATGAATCCCGCGATCGTGCCTTGGATTTGGGAACAAGCAGGAGCCAAAGATTTTTTCCGTTGGGTGGGTAGCTATCTCAGTTTTACCGTGGATGCCATTATTAGCGTTCTGTTCCGAGGTTGGTTTCCCCAATGGTTACAAAATAATCAATCTTGGCTAGAAAAACGCTTTCCCGCCCTGTGGCTGAAAGCATTAAGTTTTAGTTATACCATCACTAACGGTATTGGAAACCCTCAACCTGTCAAACAACATCGGGATCAACCCCAAGTAAAATAATTCAGCAGCGATTAGGTAACAACTAGCTCAAAAATTCTAGGGTTAGAAATATTAATCCTCTATCCTTTTTTGAATTTTAGGATTATACAATCTTAAATAATTCCAATAATTACCAAAGACGGTCTCAATATAATTCTTCGTCTCTGGAAAAGGAATTTGTTGGACAAAGGCATCAGAATCTTGTTTACTATACCGATCAACCCATTCCATGACATTGCCATAACCCGCATTGTAACTTGCCATAGCTAACATGGCGTTATTATCATGTCGCCGATGATTATGGGCTAAATACCATGTTCCTAGATTAATATTATCCTCTGGATCTTTTAAGGAATAGTCTTGTAGATTAACTTGTTGAGCCACCCAATCTGCAGTGGATGGTATTAACTGCATTAATCCTTGTGCCCCGGCAACAGAACCAATATCTTTTTCAAAGCGAGATTCTTGACGAATTAAACTAATGGTTAATAAGGGGTTTAAGTTGCGTTGTTGCGACCATTTCTGAATGATCTCATAGTAGGGAAAAGGAAATAAATGATGCCAATACATGGGTTTTTGACGTAACTTTTGCCATTGGGAAACTTCTTCAGGATTGTCTCGTTCACGAAGAGAAGAAATTTGATTAATTCCTTTTAAATATTTTTGTTGGCTGATATGTAAAACGCCGTCGGTAAATTGTTCTGCTACTGATAAGGAATCCTTATTAACCGTTTCACTCTGCCATAGTTGCCAAGCCATTTGATCTTGCCCAAGGCGGTGTAATTCTCGGAGAGTTTGTGATCCAGCAGGGAGAAAGGGGCGCGATCGCGGCTTTTCCACTTCCGGATTGAGTTGACGCACCGTTGTAAAATCACCCACTGGTAAATCTAAATAAACCGCTGATCGCCACGCATAATAAGAGTAAGAATATTGGGATAAGGTCTGTTGGAAGTTAGTTTGCGCTGTCTGTTGATTTCCCTGTTTTTGAAACCATTTCCCTTTCCAGAAACTTGCTTTAGCGGCATTAGAATGACGGGAATTTTCTT
>JAHEOB010000070.1 GCA_018610095.1 Halothece sp. MAG | reverse complement strand
TAAACAGGTTTGTAATTGGTCTAAGTTTAAGGCAAATCCAATCCCTGGCAGGTTTTCGCCTTGGGGATGATATAACCCGAGCAGTTGATCATACCGTCCACCCTGTCCAATGATACAGGTTTCCCGTTGCGTTTCTGCAACCACTTCAAAGACAATGCCTGTATAATAATCGATGGTTTGTAACAAACTCAGATCTAACGTAAATGAAAAGGATGTCGTTTGGGCAAGGAGATTCAAAAGCGCTTTTAAGTTCGTGACAATGGTGTTTCCCGTTTTATCTAAGTCTAATTGGGAAACTTTTTGTAAGACGGTTTGGGGATCGCCTCTTAAGTCAAACAGTAACAGGGCACGGGCTTTTAAATCCTCAGATAAGGGAAGTTGTTCTAAACTGACGCGATCTAAATGGGAAATACAATAACGAACATCCTCTCGAACGTCTTCGGGAAAAGGAGCAAGCAGCGATCGCGTTAACCCTGCTTCCCCTAAAATCAAATGCCAATGATCCATCCCTATTTCTTCTAGGCAATTTTGGAGCAACAATAAAATTTCACTATCGGCTAAAACACCGGTTGCCCCAATTAATTCCACCCCTGCTTGATAGGATTCCATTTGCTCGCCATGATTGCCTTGCGAACAACGGAACACATTGCCGTTATAAAACAAGCGTTGCGGGAGTGGTTTCCCTTGCATCCGAGTCACGGCTGCTCTGGCAATGGAAGCGGTAAACTCCGGACGCAATCCCAGAGGCTGATCGGAACCATCTTGAACTTGAATCACAGTAGCAGGTTCAATAGCCCCTCCTGCGGTTAGCATCTCCATCCATTCCAGGGTCGAAGTAATAATTTGTTGATATCCCCAGCGCGAGAAGACTGCCTCCAACTTCTGAGACAGCCATCGTTTTTGCATGACTTCCACTGGAAGCCAGTCTCTTGCACCCGCAGGGGCTTGATGAAGCATTGATGTTGAGGTCATTACTGTTCAAACGCAAGCCAGTCCTTCCCCAGTTAATCATATCTTGCGGAGAGGTAACACGCTTTTCCCAGTTTGTCGTTGTCAGCTATTTTTTGTGGCAAAAGGATATTAAGTCGCGATCGTTTTCTGAAATTAAGTGTATCTCTGCATTTTCTAGACTACGCGATCGCGCGTAATTATTTATTTTCATCCCAGCATCTAATCCTTCTCCCGAGATAGGGTAAAGATAGATGTAACTATGTTAATATTTCTTTACGTTAAGACAGTTTAAGCATAACCGCCATGAATTTTTTCAACCCCACCGAACCCATTATCCGTCGTAAACAAACCGCCCTCGATATTCAAGATTTATGTGGATTACGAGAAATTAATCTTACGATTGGTGATCGCACCTTATTTTCCAAATTTTACACCCGCATCGATCAGGCATTACTCTTGTGGGCAATCATTGCATTCCTGATTTTTTCGACAGCCCAATTTTCTCCCATTAGTTGGATTACCCAAGGATATCTCTGGTCATTTGTAACCGTTGCTGCCACTGCCCTTATGATGGGGCTAACTCGTTTCTGGACAAAAGTAGAACAATTATCTTGGGTGATGTATCTTTGGGGTGGCTTAATGATTGGCAGTTTAATTTTAACCAATTGCGGGATTTTTCTTGGTTGGAGTTGGGTATTGATGAATTTATGTTCCCTGTGGCTTGGAACCTGCGCCCTAGGTTATTTAATCACTGGAATGGGATTACAATCTCGTCTATTTATTCTCATGAGTCTAATTCATGCAGTGGGAATCATGGTGTTACCAACAATTGTCGGTTGGCAATTTTTCGTTACGGGGTTAATTATTGCAGGTAGTTTACTCTTTTTATCAGAAGTGCAGTGGGATATGCGTGAAGCCATTGAATCGCCCGTTTTATCAGAAGCAGAAAAACAATTTAATCAGCAACAATATCAACTGAGACAATCCACATGAAGTTATTATGAAGTTGTTGGCTATCTTATTCACTGCTACCTGAGCCATGTACCCAGATCAAGATGAAGTTCGCCACTTAATTGACTTAATGCCGGCATCAGGTCGGATGTACACGAAAATTATTCCTAAACCGAAACAATCTCGGATTCTGGAAACGCCTTTTCCGGTGCCTTGGAAATTTGGGGCAAGACCTATTTATATTAATTTTGATCTTTGGCAAGAACTATCACGGGGAGAACGGGATTTAGCCCTTCTTCGTGCCGTCTGTTGGTTAACTGGAATTAGATGGTTTAAGCCTGAACTTTATCAAGGGATTGTTGCTGCTGGTTTGGTGGGAACTGTGGTTGAACTTGCCCAAGCAGATGCCGTTGGAATCCTTCTTAGTGGGGGATTAACAGCGTTAGGGGGCATGCAAATTTGGCGACAAACCCGTAGTGTAAAAACGGAAATTAATGCCGATGAAGCTGCCATTAAAGTTGCCCAACGGCGTGGTTATGATGCAGTGGATGCCGCCCAAGCCTTATTAAGTAGTATTGAAAAAATTGCTGAGTTAGAAGCTAGACCTTCTCTCAATTTTACCGAATTAATCCGCGTACAAAACTTAAAAAAATTAGCAGGAACTTCGACGGTTGGTGTTCCAGAAAGTGTCAAACAATCGTAATCGCTAACTATTAGAATAGAACTAATTACACCGACCAATCACCGAGTAAGTTCAATTTGTGTGATGGCAAAACAACTGGATGCCATACTCCAACAGGCACAACAACAAGAACCCATTTCTCGTGAACAGGGGGAATGGTTACTAACTCAAACCGATACAGTTGCTAAAGAAGCAATTAAGGAAACGGCGGATCAGTTGCGTCAAAAGCAAGTGGGAGAAACCGTTACTTACGTTATTAATCGTAATATTAATTTTACCAATATTTGTGAACAGCATTGCAGTTTCTGTGCCTTCCGACGGGATGCAGAAAGTGAAGGGGCTTATTGGCTGAATTGGGAGGAAATTTTAGACAAAACAGCCGATGCAGTGCAACGGGGGGCAACGGAAATTTGTATGCAAGGGGGATTAAATCCTCAGGCAAAAATTAATGGGTCAACGTTAGCTTATTATCAACAGTTAGTGACCACCATTAAAGCGGCATTTCCTGATATTCATCTCCATGGATTTTCCCCGCAAGAAATACAATTTATTGCCAGAGAAGATGAGATTAGTTATGAAACAGTTATTGGGGAATTAAAAGCCGTTGGTGTGGGTTCGATGCCGGGAACGGCTGCTGAAATTTTAGACGATCGCGCTCGTAAAATCATTTGTCCGGAAAAAATTAACACCCAAACTTGGCTGGATATTATCAGTACCGCCCACCGTGTCGGAATGCCCACCACGAGTACCATGTTGTCGGGGCATATTGAAACCCCAGCCCAACAAATTCATCATTTTCAACAGCTGCGATCGCTGCAAGAAAAAGCGATTCAAAATAATTATCCTGCTGGTATTACCGAATTTATTTTATTACCCTTTGTCGGAGAAGATGCCCCGCAACCGCTTCGCCAACGCGTGGGCAGAGATCAACCGGTTTTAGAGGATGCCCTTTTGCTAACGGCCGTGGCTAGAATTTACTTAGGTAATTGGATAACAAACCATCAACCCAGTTGGGTTAAACTCGGATTAGCAGGGGCTAAAGAGGCTCTGAAATGGGGATGCAATGATATTGGTGGAACCTTAATGGAAGAACATATTACCACCATGGCAGGGGCAAAAGGGGGAACTGGCATGGCAGTTTCTGATTTACAAAATGCTATTCGCCAAATGGGTCGCCCTTACCAACAACGGAATACCATTTATGAGCCCATTGTTCAAAACGCAAACACATTAGAGAAGGTTTGAAAGATGTATAATAACGACAATAACCATTACCCATCTTCTCATCACAATGGTAATCATCCCTCTATTAAACCCACTCTAGAGGAATATAATCCTTTAGAATCAGAACAACAAAATTATTCGGAACAATCTTCGCAACCGCTTACCCCGAAAGCACAAAAGAATTTACGACAATTACGGCAATTTTATATTACTTTGATTGTGACAGGGTTGGTGTTAGGAGGATTGCTAAGTTGGGGAGTTGCAAGTTTATTGAATGAATGGGATTTGATTAATCCACCAAAACAAGAACAATTCAATCAGGATTCGTCAGGCTCAATATTATGAAACGTCAATTGTTGCTGCAGGGATTAATCATTAGCTTGGGGTTTCTT
>JAHEOB010000069.1 GCA_018610095.1 Halothece sp. MAG | reverse complement strand
AAGTTGGTAATGAGATGGGCAAATCCAGCGTGTAAAAAGTTAGCCGTAATAACCCGCCAAGGTTCGTCTGAAAAGATTTGATTGGGAATAGCAGCCCCGAAGCGATCTAAGGTATCAGGATTAGTTGCACCTCCTTGAGTCATGGTAATCAGAAAAACCACGACATTAATCAGCATTAAAGTATAAGTGAAATCCGCTCTAGTGGGGGTAATGCTAATGGCACTTCCATAGTTTAATTCTTGTCTTAAATTCTCTTTCAAACAGGCAATAATTTGTATCGATTCTGCTTTTAAAATATCAATTGCTCGGGAGGGAGGAGAGGAAAGTCGTTGCGCGATCGCGCGTTCTAAACTAGCTGTTTTTTGTTCAATATTGAATAATAAATGACGCCCTTTTTCTTCATTACCTGCCGTGATTTCTGCCGTCGCTAACCAAAATTGTTGTACATGTTTGGGATAAACCCTTAAGGTAGAAGCAAATAATCGTTTGACTGCTTCCACTTCCCCTGAAAATGCAAAAACATATAAACGGGCTAAATTAATGGGATGGGAATCCCCCATTCGGGAAAGTTTACTTTCATGAGATTTCACAACCCAAACTAAGCCATTTAAATCCCCAATTTCCCCTAACGCTCGCAAGTAAAGAATGACCAATGTTGGATATTGCCATAACACAAACTCAGAGGTTTCAGTTCGTAGCCAATATAAATAATCAATCCAACGTCCTTCCATCTGAAATTGTAAGGCTTGGGCAGTATAGTTCAACCCATAGCGCGCTAAATCCTGATTTAAAATTGTTCTTGCCCTTTCCGTTTCTCCCTTTTGCATTAATTCAACAGCCCACAAAAATTGCGGTTGTTTCTGCCAACCATCAGTGGGATGTAACCACGCTAAAATTGAAGCTAATCGTCGTGCTTTTGAAAAATGTTCTTGATAAAAGAAATGGTTAACCCGCCTAATACCAATAACAGGAATCAAGATTAACAGTAGCCATAAAATTGCCCCCATGAGCCCAGCGTAATTTGGTTTGAGATAAGCAATAATTGCCATGACCACTAAAATCCCCATCGCTGTTCCCAACCACCCCCAGTTGCGACGAACCCATAAGACTTGCGCAATAATTGAAAAACAAGAAATCGTAACTAGCACACTTAAAATAATATTCCAATCCATTTCTATTTTGTTTATATTAAAGTCCCGTTAAGCTATTACTTGGTAACGATTAATTATATTAACCATAATGTCGCAACTTTGGTTATTTGCCCAAGAAGGAGTTGTTTCCAACGTTAACAATCAAGCAATTACAGACTTAGTCAACAGTTTTATTCTTCTTTTGCTGGTTGCCACAGGCGTTGCTCTAATAACGCGTCGATTAAAAATTCCTTATATTACAGGATTAGTACTAGCAGGATTAGCAATTACGCCCGAGTGGCTTCCTGGGAAAATTGGAATTAATCCAGCTTTGGTTCTCAATGTATTCCTTCCTATTTTAATTTTTGAGTCCGCACTCAATACTGATATTCGTCGTCTTCGTACCACCTTTAAAGCGGTTGCTTTATTAGCCGGTCCAGGGTTGATTTTAGCGACAGCCATTACCTCTGTTTTAATTAAATTTGCCCTTGATTTAGAAATCAATGCTGCTCTGTTTGCAGGATCCATTTTAGCGATTACAGATACCGTTTCTGTCATTGGGGCGTTTAAGGGCGTTCCTGTTCCCAGTCGGCTTTCTACGATTGTGGAAGGAGAAAGTCTCTTTAATGATGGGGTGGCGTTAGTAATTTTAAGTGTTGTTAGCCAAGTCTATTTTCAAGGGGAGTTTTCTCTTGGCAGTGCCGTTCAACAATTGTTTCTTGCCATTGTAGGGGGAACCGTTGTGGGATTAGGATTGGGGTATCTTTGCTTAGGCTTATTTCGACAACTCTATGATCCCCTCAGCAGTCTATTACTCACTGTTGCCCTCTCCTTAGGAACGTTTCAACTGGCACAACTTTTAGACGTCTCTGGGGCAGTCGCAGTCGTGGTGGCAGGATTAGTGCTTGGTAATATTGGGTTTAGCCAACAAGCGTCAGCTTCGACAAACGTGACTCTCATGAATTTTTGGGAGTATGCAGGATTTGGGGTCAATACCTTTGTCTTTCTCCTGATTGGGATTGAAGTGGATTTTTTCGTGATTGTACAAACTTTACCACTAATTGTGCTCGCGATCGCGATTTACCAAATGGGGCGAGCGTTATCCATTTATCCTTTACTGGCTTTATTACGATTTATTGATCGTCCCATCCCTTTAAAATGGCAACATGTTCTGTTTTTAGGAAATGTGAAAGGCTCGCTTTCCATGGCCCTTGCTTCCAGTTTGCCTGCTAGTTTACCGGGTCGAGATCAACTCATTACCCTCATTTTTGGGACAGTTTTAGTGTCGTTAGTCGCCCAAGGATTAAGTTTACCATGGTTAGTTCGACGATTAAAACTTGCTTCCAGTTCCAAGATCACTCAGGAAATGGAATCGTTACAATTAAACTTAATTACCTCAAAAGCAGCGCAAGAAGAACTCAATAATTTATATCAAAAAGGGGTCTTACCCAAAGCTATTTATGAAGAAATGCGAGCCAGTTATCAAGCCCGTATTGCTTCCTCAGAAAGACGATTGCGTGATTTATATAATAAACGGAGTCAGCACTTACAAGCCCCAATTCAAGAATCCAATAAATTACTCAATACTCGGCGTCAATTATTATTAGCGGAGAAAGATGCCATTAACGAAGCCTTACGAAAGGGGATTTTATCTGAAGAATTAGTTAATGACTATTTACAACGCATTAATCGGAAACTTCTACAGTTGGAAGATGATTAGCACTTAATCCCAGAAACTGAATGATTTGCCGAAGACGATTCGGTTTAGTCACCACCAAAATGGTAGAGCCCTCTTCTAAAACGGTCCGACCATTGGGAATAATCAAATCAGCTTGGGGATGGGATTGATAACCAATGATTAAAGAACCACTTGGAAATTGGGGATGACTAGCAACTTCTGCAACACTGCGCCCAGCAATATAACATTGTTCAGGAATGGGTAGTTTCAACACTTCCACTTGCCCTTGCTCAAAGTGCATCATGGCTTCCACTTCTGGATATTCAATGGCATTCACCATACGAGTAATGGCAACGTCAATGGTACTAATGACATGGCTCGCTCCTGCAATACGGTAGGGTTGGGCAAAATCCCGATCATTAAGACGCACCACAATCTGGGGAACGCCATAATTTTTGGAGAGTGTGACTAAGGCAAGGTTCAAAGCGTCACTACTTAAGGTGCTGACTACAGTATTGGCTTTCATAATCCCTGCTTCTAACAGTAGTGCCGTATCCACGGCACTTCCTTCAAATGCCATTACCCCAATTTTTTCTCGTGCATATTGACAAGCTGTGGCATCAGTATCAATGACTGCTACGGTATGTCCATTATCAATTAATCGCTGGGCAAGGCGCAAACCCATCATCCCTGCACCGCCAATTACAATATACATGGAGTTTTTTTCATTTAAAAATTCTATACCACTCAGTAAAAATAGGCTGGGTATTCCAATCCCAACCTATTGGTTGATCGTTATATGGGATGGTTACATTCCAGGTAACTGTAACCCACTGGTGAGGGCTTCCATCTTTTCCCGCATGGTGTCAGTGGACTTTTGATAAGCATCTTTCACAGCTTCTGTCACCACTTCCGAGAGTTCATTAGCATCTTTTTGAGCAGCTTCTGGAGAAATTTCTACATTCCGGGGCTCTTGATTACCACTCATAATGACTTTGACTGTTCCATCACTACTTTGCCCCTCAATATCCATTTCATCTAATTCTTTTTGGAGTTCCTGTGCTCCTTGTTGCACTTGCTGAGCTTTGGCAAAGGCTTCTTTTAGTTCTTTCATTTTGCCTAAGCCAAAACCAAATCCTTTGCTTTCTTTACCTTCTTGTCCTTCTGTCATAGTTAAAGAACCTCAATGATTGTCTGTTAAAACTCACCCAATAGTTTAACTTCTGGTTGCAACCAAATTGACCACTGCTGCTCAACTTTTTCTTGTACATGTTGCATTACCCGATAAATGTCTTGAGCAGTGGCTTGTCCGCGATTAACAATAAAATTAGCATGACAATCGGCTACTTGAGCATCTCCCACTTGAAAGCCCTTTAAGCCAGTTTGTTCAATGAGCCAGCCAGCAGCTTGCTCAGGCGGATTCCGAAAGACACTACCACAACTGGGTTTGTCATAGGGTTGGGTGCTACGCCGTTGGTTAAGGTGAGTTCGAGTCGTGGTTGTGACATGCTGTTTCGAGTAACCCGGCTGAAGTTGGAAGGTCGCTTCCACCACCCAACGGGGAAGGTATTGCAGATTGGAACTCCGATAACGGAAATCCAGGGCTTCGGGGGTTAATCGTTCTAAATGACCATCGGTGTTTACAATCACAATTGTCACTAAGGTATCTGCCATGCACTTGCCATGGGCCCCAGCATTCATGACCACTGAACCGCCCACTGTTCCTGGAACGCCCACAGCCCACTCTAAGCCATGCCAACCCCGTTTGGCTGCTTTCCAAGCAACGGTTGGCAGTGGCATTCCTGCTCCTACTGTCATTTGCGCAGCTTCTTCATCAATTTTCAGATAGCGAAAATTGCGAGCACTAATGACTAACCCTGGCAAACCGCGATCGCTGATTAATAAGTTAGAACCCCCTCCTAAAAAGGTTACGGGTAACTGTTCCTTGTCCGCCCAAATCAGGCTATCCTGTAATTGTTCACAGTTTTCGGGAGCAATATACCACTCTGCTTTTCCGCCAACTCGTAAGGAGGTATAAGGAGCTAAAGAAACCTCTGATTGGATGGGAAACTTGGTTTCGGGAAGATAGAGACTCATTATTACTTAGGCGAGTTGATTGCTGGCAACATTAGCCATGGTTTGAGGAATAATTTGATTGAGATTACCGGCCCCTAAAAAGAGAGCGACGTCACCGCTACATAATAAGTTTCTTAAATATTGAGGAAGGGTGGCAACATCATCGTGATAAACCACGTTGGGGTGATAGTTGCCGATGGCATCTGCTACATGAAGACCACTTATGCCATTAGGGGGTTCACCTGCTCCGTAAATATCAGTAATTACTACTAAATCAGCATTATTAAAAGCACTGGCAAATTCTTTTAAAAAAGCTTTGGTTCGACTATAACGGTGGGGTTGAAAAATGGCGACTAACCGTTGCCCTTGTTGATTATTGACTTGCAGTTTGGCTCCCTCTAAGGTTGCCACGAGTTCACTGGGATGATGGGCATAGTCATCTATAAAAACAATGCCATTTTGTTCCCCATATACTTCAAATCGTCGTTTTGCTCCTGTAAACTGCGCGATCGCGCTAGCGATGGTTTCAAAGTCTAATCCCAATTGGCGAGCAACAGCAATGACCGCTAACGTATTACTCACATTATGAGCCCCTAATAATTTGACATGAACCTGACCGAGATAATTGCCGTATTCCCAAACACTAGCAGTTGCTCCTGCTCCATTATAAGTAACTTCGCTGACAGTATAGTCAGCCCCTTTGCTGGTATCAAGACTATAACTAATCTCGGGAGTAATAGTTTGGCGTACAGTTGGACAATCCAGACAAGCGATCAAAGTCTGGGTTTGAGCAGCAAAGGTTTGAAAAATTTCCACTACATCCGATAAACTCTGGTAATGGTCAGGGTGATCTAATTCAATATTAGTAATAATACCGATGGCAGGATGGAGTTTAACTAAAGAGCCATCGGATTCATCCGCTTCGGCAACGAAACAATTACTATTGCCAACCCGAGCATTACCTTGCCATGCTGAAACTTCCCCCCCAACAACGACAGTGGGATCAACGCCAGCCTGTAATAAGACATACCCCAGTAAACTACTGGTAGTCGTTTTGCCATGGGTTCCTGCAACAGCAATACTTTGGTATTCTGCAACTAACGCTGCTAGGACATCGGAACGATGAAAAATGGGACACCCTTTTGCCAAAGCTGCTTGATACTCACTATTGTTGGGATTGATAGCAGTTGAGCAAATCACTTGGGGCTGATGGTTAGTTGCAGTGAGAAAATAATCTAAATTTTGACTCTGTTGAGATTCAAAAATCTGGACACCTAATTGTCGCAACCGTTCCGTAATAGGAGTGGAACAGAGATCAGAACCAGCAATGGGGAGCCCTCGCTTTGCCAAAATATAGGCAAGTCCTGACATCCCAATCCCCCCAATCCCAATAAAATGAAACGGCTTACCATTAAAATCAACTGAATTTAAGCAACTCATTTACCTTCCTCAGATACCACATGCAAAGAGAATGTGCATTTTTCCACACGAACCATTTCATCACACTTGTCATTGCTATAATAATTCATCGATTCCATGAAAACGAAGCAATCAAACCGAACGCTCTAGTCAGCATCAGCAATAGCGCGATCGGGAATCAATTCCTTTAATAAACAACATCAAATTATCTTGTCAAGTTAAACGCAATTATATTTGGCAATTGCCGATCATGAGTGGTTGCTATGGTTCATGGCTCAGGTTCATTGAAAGAACCATAACAGTTCTCTTTTGTATCGTACAGACTTTACGGTATGATCAGTGTCGTTAAGAATAATTTAATGTTATCGAGTTTCATATAGGGGGTTAATAAATAGTGATTAGAGTAGCCATTAATGGATTCGGACGCATTGGACGTAATTTCTTACGCTGTTGGTTAGAAAGCGAAAATAGCGGTTTAGAAGTCGTTGGTCTCAACGATACTTCTGACCCTAAAACCAATGCCCATTTGCTGAAATATGACTCTATGCTCGGCAACCTCGAAGCAGAGGTGAATTATGATGAAGATTCGATTTCCATTCAAGGCAAAACCA
Source organism: Halothece sp. MAG (assembly GCA_018610095.1). Taxonomy (GTDB): domain Bacteria; phylum Cyanobacteriota; class Cyanobacteriia; order Cyanobacteriales; family Rubidibacteraceae; genus Halothece. The sequence continues at coordinate 11,792 of JAHEOB010000069.1, read as the reverse complement.
TTAAATGTTGTTCTGACCGCAATCCCTTAAATTTACCGTGGGATTCCTGGGGCATTGATCTGGTGGTGGAATCGACTGGCGTCTTTAATAGTGAAGATAAAGCTTCTCAGCATATTGCAGCAGGAGCCAAAAAAGTCTTACTGACGGCTCCTGGTAAAGGGGGTAATATCAGCACTTATGTGGTTGGTGTTAACGAACAAGAATATCAACATGATCAAAATAACGTTATTAGTAATGCTAGTTGTACCACCAACTGCTTAGCCCCCATTGTCAAAGTGCTCCATGATAAATTTGGAATTATTAAGGGCACCATGACCACCACCCACAGCTATACCGGAGATCAGCGTCTTTTGGATGCTAGCCACCGCGATCTCCGTCGGGCAAGAGCAGCTGCTGTCAATATTGTTCCCACTAGTACTGGGGCAGCGGAAGCAGTGGCATTAGTTATGCCAGAACTAGAGGGAAAGCTTAATGGAATTGCCATGCGCGTTCCCACTCCAAATGTTTCAGTGGTGGATTTTGTTGCCCAAGTGGAAAAACCCACCATTACTGAACAAGTCAATGAAGTGCTTCGGGAAGCTTCTGAAAATTCCATGAAAGGGATTCTCCAATACACCGAGTTACCCTTAGTCTCTTCTGACTATCAAGGCAATGATGCTTCCTCCATTGTGGATGGCAGCTTAACCATGGTCATGAATGGCGACATGGTAAAAGTCATTGCTTGGTATGACAACGAATGGGGTTACTCCAAACGTGTCCTTGATATGGCGGAAGTAATCTCTCGAAACTGGAAGGCTTAATTCAGCCATTATTAGTTGCATCTCAAGCCGTGGGGATACCTCACGGCTTCTTTTTTGCTTAATCAGTTATAATAGATTTGAATAAATTTTAAAATTTAGTAAAAAATAACTTACTTAAGATCAACTGGGTTGATAAGCGCAAATTAAAAGACGTTTATCAAGGATAGCTACTGAAATTTTTACGGTGAGCGAGGGAGGAGTTTACCCTTGCTAAATGGCTATATTTGAAAATAAGTTAACTTTCCTAGTTTGGTAGTCAAGGTTCAATTGGTAGTTACTGGCAGCACTTTATTTCCAGAAAGCGTAGTACCTATCATTAATCGTTTATGAGACAAAACGCTCAAAAATTGACGAACCAAAGGAGACGAATACAACAAAATTTAAAGAAGAAAGTTCCACTTGGATTTGCCCAACTGTGGAACATGAGTTTTGGTTTTTTCGGGATTCAGTTTGGTTGGACTTTACAAATGGCTAATACCAGTGCCATCTATGAATATTTAGGTGCTAATCCCGAACAAATCCCGATTTTATGGCTTGCAGCTCCCTTAAGTGGCTTAATTGTCCAACCGATTATTGGCTATTACAGTGATCGAACCTGGACCAGACTAGGCAGGAGACGACCTTATTTTTTAGCTGGGGCGATTCTCAGTTCTCTGGCTCTAATTGCCATGCCCAATTCCTCCAGTTTATGGATGGCAGCAGGTGCCTTATGGATTCTCGATACCTCAGTTAATATTAGCATGGAGCCATTTCGAGCCTTTGTTTCTGATTTAGTGCCAGAAGAGCAACGCACCCTCGGATTTGGCATGCAAGCCTTTTTCATTGGTTTAGGTGCGGTAATTGCATCGGTTTGTCCTTGGATTTTAAATAATTGGTTGCATCTGAATGAAATTGCCACTCCTGCGGGCGAAATTCCGTTAACGGTTAAAGTCTCTTATTATATTGGTGCTGCAGTCTTTTTCGGAACAGTCTTGTGGACCGTTCTAACCACAAAGGAAGAGCCGCCACAAGATTTAGAAGCTTTCAAACAACGTCAGCAAGATACTGCTGGGCCCATTAGTTTATTTAAGGCAATTTACCAAAAAGCCCGTAATATGCCTAATTTAATGAGACAGCTTGCTGGCGTACAGTTTTTTACTTGGTTTGGTATTTTTTGCGTTTTTCTGTATTTTCCGCCTGCTGTTGGCCATGAAATTTTTGGTGCAACAACAGAAAGTTCTCCGCTCTATCAACAAGGTGTAGAATGGGCAGGGATTTGTATTGCGTTTTACAATATTATCTGTTTTATCTACTCCCTATTTCTATCTCGCCTCGCTGCCATTACCAGTCGTAAGAGCACTCATTCCTTTAGCTTATTGTGTGGTGGCATGGGGTTAATTTCTTTACTTTGGGTGGAAAATCCTTATACCCTGTTATTACCGATGGCTTGTTTTGGACTTGCTTGGGCAAGTGCTTTAACCATGCCCTATTCCATACTTGCTGATGTACTTCCCATGAAAGATACTGGGATTTATATGGGATTGTTTAATGCCTTTATTGTTATCCCACAAATTTGTGCTTCCCTTGGATTAGGTTCGGTAATGGAACATTTATTAGGAAATGATCGCATCTTAGTCTTAGCCTTAGGGGGAGTTGGCATGGTAATTGCTTCAGTCTTAGCGCAGCGGGTTAGCGATGTATCCAAAGAGGAACAAAGTGTTGGAAAAACGCCCAAATTAGCAAAGGAGGCTTTGGAAAATGACTCCTAATCCCGATGAAATGAGTGGAAATAATTAGCAAGATGCCTGTTTTTCCCATCCGGTAGCTAATGCACAATTTATGTTTGAAGTCAAGCCATTCCTGAATGTGCTTAATATTAGCTTGAAATAAATTTGTTTTTGTCGATGCCTTTGTCAAGGGGAGAGGTGTTAATCAATTGACGCATTCTCGCCGTTTCAGAGAATAATTTTCCATTTTGCTACTATTCCCCATTTTTTATAACTTAGTTTATCATAAGATGAGCGCTGCTTGTTATCCTAGCTTCTTGCAACCCCATCAATTCGTCACGATTACATTACGTTAAGATCAATAAATGATAATTAATTCTAATCACACATCAGCTAAACTTGAAAATTGCAAATAGTATTCGCTTGCAATACCGGAATGCAAGCAATCATAGAAAGTGTATTTTCTTATTAAGTAACGATTCATTTTGCCATTATTAAATCTATTCTCCCAACACGAATTTCCCCTCTTTCCTATCGCAATCGTTATTATCTTTTTGGGGGGCGTCATTCTCTTGGCAGAACAACTCAATCAAATCACCACTTCCGATAAGGAATTAACTCGGAAAGTGGTTCATATTGGGGCAGGAAATGTCATTTTATTAGCGTGGTGGTTTCAAATCCCAGCTTGGATTGGTATCAGTGCCTCGGTAATAGCAGCCATTATGGCATTACTATCTTATTTTGTCTCCATTTTACCGAGCATTAATAGTGTGGGTCGTAAAAGTTTGGGAACGTTTTTTTATGCGGTCAGTATGGGCGTGTTAATTGCTTGTTTTTTTCCCAATAACTCCCAATATGCCGCTGTTGGCATTTTAGTGATGGCATGGGGAGATGGTATGGCAGCTTTGATTGGTCAAAACTGGGGATATCATTCCTACGAACTATTGGGAAATCGCAAAAGTTGGGAAGGTTCACTAACCATGGCAATGATCAGCTTTTTAATTTGTTTTTTAGTTTTGTTGACAACACAAGGGTGGTTCTGGGGAATGGGATTAATTTCTTTAGCGGTGGCAATGGTTGCAACAGGCTTGGAAGCAATTTCTAAATTAGGAGTGGATAATTTAACAGTTCCCATTGCCAGTGGTGGATTATCTTTTTTGCTGATACAGATATTGAATAATTCTTCATTTTAGTTAAATTCAATACAGTTTGTGTGTTCACAAGAAAATCAGGCTATAAGTGGTGTTATTGAAGGCAGAGGATGACAAATCAGTGGCGTTCTCATCAACAATTACGCTTTAAGTTTTTAGAGGGATGGGCTAAATCTGTGCAACCGCAACTACTGATTTTGAGTTTAATGGCAGGGACAATAACAGGGATGATTGGTGTCATTCGAGCTATTTCTTATTCGACACTGATTTTCTCAGGAATATTGGCTTCCTATTTAGGAATTGGCGTGGGCTTAACCATTTTTAGTACAGGAGTCATTACTTTAGTAACGGCGATTTTAAGTTCCCTGCCAGGAATAATTGCTACCCCGTTAGCAGCCCCAACCGCTATTACAGCTGCCTTAGCTACAGGCATTGTTAGTGAGTTACAAGGAAATGCTTCTTCCTCGGAAATTTTAATCACTGTTTTAGCCGCGATCGCGCTTTCTTCTCTTGCCACAGGGCTTTTTTTATTTCTCTTAGGATTCTTGCAATGGGGTAAGAAAATTCGCTTTATTCCTTATCCTGTGATTGGTGGGTTCATGGCAGGAACGGGTTGGCTATTAGTGTTAGGTTCAATTCAAGTTACCACTGATATTTCCCTAACGGTTAGCAATTTATCCACTTTTTTGCAAACCGATCCCTTAATCCATTGGGGGGCAGCTTTCGTAATTGCGTTAATTTTACTCTTTGTGTCCGAGCGATACCAGCATTTTTTAGTTATGCCAGCTACGTTATTGGCACTGATTCTCGGATTTTATGGCATCCTTTGGGGAAGTGGTCTCTCCATTGCTCAAGCGCGAGTGCAACATTGGCTATTAGAAAGCTTTCCTGCAGGTGGTTTATGGCAACCTTTAACGTTTTCAGAATTTGATGCCATTCACTGGTCAGCAATTTTTGCCAATGGGGGAATTATTTTGTCCCTAATCTTTGTGACTTTATTATCGTTAGTGTTAAGTAATAGTGGCATTGAATTAGTTGTGGGGCAAGAGATGAATTTAAATCGAGAATTAGAAGCAGTTGGGGCTGCTAATATTGCGTCTGGAATGGGAAGTGGCATGGTAGGAACACAAGCCCTTCCGAGTACTTTATTAATTAATAAAATTGGGGCAAATAGTCGTTTATCAGGAATTACGTCTGGGGTTTTCTGTTTTATTGTTTTAATTCTGGGCTCATCTGTTATTTCCTTATTTCCCAAACCAATCTTAGGGGGATTACTGTTATATTTAGGACTCTCTTTATTATTACAGTGGGTTTATCGAGCGTGGTTTAAACTCAATTTTTCTGATTATTTAATTGTTATTTTAACCTTAATCATTATTAATACAATTGGTTTTTTAGAAGGCATTGCAATGGGCTTTGTTTTGAGTGTGATTTCCTTTATGTTTAACTATAGCCAACTTAATGTCGTTAAACAAATTTCATCCATTGAAAAGACAAGAAGTAATATTTATCGTTCGCAACAGGAACGAAATGAGTTAAACCAAAAGGGAGAACAAGTTTATATTTTAGAATTACAAGGCTATATCTTTTTTGGAACAGCCGATTATCTTTTGCAACAAGTGCGCGATCGCGTCGCTTTGATTGATGAAAAGCCGCTAAAATATATCCTCATTGATTTCCGAGATGTGGAAGGAATTGATGCCTCAGGCGTTCTTACGTTTATTAAAATTTTACAAATTGCTCGTCAACAGAATTTAACCGTCGTTTATACCAACTTACATCCCCATCTCCAAGAACAATTAAAGCAAGGAAATGGATTGGAAGAAGATAACCCTTTATGCCAACTTAGTGCTGATTTAGACCGAGGGTTAGAATGGTGTGAAAACCAATTATTGCAAGAAACGGGATATCAAACCGTTAACCTTCCCTTAAAAGAGCAACTGATTCAGCGATTTTTAACGCCACAACAAGCAGAACAATTTATGCAATATCTCATCCCAGAAAGTGTTGAGACAGGGGAAATTATATTTGAAGCAGAACCGAATCAAGAATGCTTATATTTTATTGAATCGGGACAAGTAAGTGTTTTATTAGAACTTCCTGATGGTAAAACCAAACGGTTACAAACTCATTCTAATGGTTCGTTATTAGGGGAAATGCGATTTTATGGCAAAACGCCTCTCTCTTCTCTTGTCAAAGCGGATCAGCCCACGCAACTGTATCGATTAGATCGCAAAACCTTTGAGACCATGAAACAAGAAGCCCCTGAGTTAGCAGATGCCTTACATGAATATATTGTGCGTTTTTTGTGTGATAATTTAACTCACCGCGAAGAACAAGTTAGAATTACGGCTTAATAGAGATCATCCGTCTTGTTCTAGAGACTTTAAACATCATTGATAAGCTATAGTAAAAGCAGTTTACACGCTTAGTTTGAGCATTTGGAATGTCTTATGATCAGCATTCAAGAACAACGGTTGACGTGTAACCGTATTTTTCGTCATTTAACCTATTACAGTCAAAAACAATTAACAGGTCGAATTAATGTCCAAGCTGCCAATGGTCAGTCTTGGCAAGTCTATATGAACTTGGGACAATTAGCGTGGATTACCGGTGGCATTCATCCCTATCGAAGGTTTGTGAGACAACTGCAATTAGCTGGGGCAAGTAATGTTGTTGTGCAAAAGGTATCAGAATATAAACTTCCCGACTCAGAAAAACCAGAATGTATTGAATATCATCTCTTAGCGAAACTGGCACAGCAGAAACAACTAACCTCCAATCAAGTGACCCAAGTTATTAAAGGGACATTACTAGAAGCCTTATTTGATATTGTACAAGCTACGGAACTGGCTTCTCCAAGCTTACAAGAAGTATTCAGTCAACAACCGCAATTAACCACTATGGCTGATTTAGAAGGGGCTGGAGATAGTTTTTATGTTCAAGTTTATGAAAATCATCGTCCTTCTCAACAAGCTCGCTTACCCTATACTTGGATGCAAGGCGTATTAGATATTCAACCCCAAATTCAAAAAGCATGGCAACGTTGGATAAGTATGGGATTACAAGATTATTCCCCTAATGGTGCTCCCATTATTAATGATACTAATAAACTAAAACAGAAAACTTCTCAAAAAGTTTATAATAACTTAACCAATTTAATGAAAGGGGAAGAAAGTTTACGAGATATTGCTGCTCGCATCAACCGTGATATCTGGTCAATTGCCCAAGTGTTACAACCGTTAATTCATCAACAGATTATTGGGTTTGTTGATATTCCTGATTTATTATTATTCTCTTCTCAACAGGGCATGAGTGAACAGGCTAATGCTCGTCATAGTACCAAAAATACGAATGAAAGTAAAGGATTAATTGCTTGTATTGATGATAGTCCCCAAACCCAAAAGATGATTGAGACGATTGTTCACTCGACAGGTTATAATTTTCTCGGGATTTATGAAAGTGTTGAAGCTTTGCCCACCTTAATTGAAAAAAAGCCTCAGTTAATCTTTTTAGACTTAGTGATGCCTGTGGTGAATGGCTACGAACTCTGTCAACAAATTCGGCGGGTAGAAAAACTCAAAAATATTCCTTTAATTATTTTAACGGGAAATGTGGTAGATCGGGTGCGAGCGCGAATGTCAGGGGCAAGTGAGTGTATAACCAAACCTGTGGAAGTTGAGAAAGTGCGGACAGTATTGAATCGTTATCTTCTGAAAACCGTTGCTGCTAAATAGCAGTGGTGAATCATTCAATAGCGCGATTGACGCGAAGCTTTGATCGCGCAAAGGCACTGCCCTAGAGGATTACGCTTATCTATTAATTCTTATCTGATTTCCAAAAATTATAAGCAATTTCATCATGTTGATTAATGGTATTATCAAAGTCGTACTGTGAGCGACAAACTAAAAGATTGATATCATCAATTCTTGACTCAAAAACTTTGTACAAAAAAAAGTTTAGTAAAATCAGCAAGTAAGAGCGCGATTGACGCGAAGCGTCACCAAAGCGAAGCTTTGATCGCGCTTATTCGCCAATATCTTCATACCAAATATCGGGATACTGATTAATAAAGGTTTCCATTAATTGTTGACATTCACTGAGATCGAGATTGACGATCTCCACCCCATGGTTTTGCAAAAAGGTTTGTGCTCCTGCAAAGGTGTTAGCTTCTCCGACAATGACTTTAGGAATACCAAATTGGATAACTGCGCCGGCACAGAGATAACAAGGCATGAGTGTGGAATATAAGACCGTATTGCGATAGTTACCTATGCGCCCTGCGTTGCGAAGACAGTCAATTTCGGCATGGGTAATGGGATCATCTGCTTGTACCCGTTGATTGTGGCCTCGTCCTAAAATTGTCCCATCTCGGACTAAGACGGAACCAATGGGAATCCCTCCCTCACTGAGTCCTTGCTTTGCTTGCGCAATCGCGCTTGCCATCAATTCATCCATGGTCTAAACTTCCTTAATATAGTCTTGTAAGGCTTTGACATCTAATTCTCCCGCTTGTAGGGAACGGATGGCAGCTACATTAGCCCTTGCTCCAGCAATGGTTGTCACCATAGGGATTTTATAGGCTAAAGCAGTCCGTCGAATTAATTGGGCATCAGTTTGGGCTTCTTGCCCGGTGGGGGTATTAATAATGAGTTGGATATTGTGATTTTTAATGGCATCTAAGACATGAGGGCGACCTTGGTGTAATTTGAGTAATAATTCCACTTCTAATCCTTCTGCCTCCAAGGCTGCTTTCGTGCCCTCAGTAGCAATAATCTTAAAGCCTAAATCCATAAAATCTTTGACCACAGGAATCACTAATTGCTTATCGCGATTGTTGGTGGAGACAAAGACAGTTCCCGATAGGGGTAATTGTTGCCCGGCTGCTAATTCCGCTTTGGCAAAGGATTTTCCAAAATCATAATCAATGCCCATGACTTCCCCTGTGGAACGCATTTCTGGACCTAAAATGACATCGGTTTCGGGGAATTTTTCAAAGGGAAAAACGGCTTCTTTAACCGCAATATGTTGGGGTTGGGGTTGTTCAGTGAGATTGAGTTCAGGAAGGGTTTTGCCCACCATGACAAGGGAAGCAATTTTAGCTAAGGGAACGCCTGTGGTTTTGGAGACAAAGGGAACGGTACGGGAGGCACGGGGATTGGCTTCTAAAATATAAACGGTGTCCCCTTGAACGGCAAACTGGATATTCATTAATCCCACCACATTGAGGGAGGTAGCTAATTGCGCAGTTGCTTGGCGAATTTTGTCCAGGGCAGTGTCTTGGATTGAGACATGGGGCAACGAACAAGCAGAATCCCCTGAGTGAACCCCTGCTTGTTCAATATGTTCCATGATGCCCCCAATAATGACATTGCCTTGTTGATCCGCGATCGCGTCCACATCGACCTCGATCGCGTCTTCTAAGAATTTATCAATTAAAATGGGATAATCAGGTTCCACCTGCACCGCAAAACTCATATAATGTTCTAATTCTTGATCAGAATAGACAATTTCCATGGCGCGACCGCCCAAAACATAGGAAGGACGCACCACCACGGGATAGCCAATTTTGCCGGAAATGACTAACGCTTCATCATAACTGCGGGCAATGCCATTGGGAGGCTGATCAATGACTAATTGCCGTAAGATTTGTTCAAAGCGGTTTCTATCTTCGGCAATGTCAATGGAATCAGGAGATGTTCCCCAAATTTGAGTGGGAATGGTCTCTTGATGACGCTGCAGATACTCTTCTAAAGCAACGGCTAACTTTAAGGGCGTTTGTCCGCCAAATTGAATAATAATGCCCCGTGGTTGTTCCACCGCAATAATATTGAACACATCTTCCCGCGTTAAGGGTTCAAAATACAGGCGATCGCTGGTATCGTAATCGGTAGAAACCGTTTCCGGATTCGAGTTGACCATAATCGTTTCGTAGCCTCCCTCTCGTAGTGCAAAGGAGGCATGACAGCAACAATAGTCAAACTCAATGCCCTGTCCAATCCGATTCGGTCCCCCTCCTAAGATCATAATTTTCGGTTTCTGGGAGGGGGTGACTTCTGATTCTCCTTGGTCATAAGTGGAATAATAGTAAGGGGTAAAGGCTTCAAATTCTGCAGCACAGGTATCCACCATTTTATAAACCGGGAAAATATCCAGTTCCTGCCGTTTTTGTTCCACATCCCCTTCCTCAGTTTGGGTGGCAAAAGCAATTTGGTAATCACTAAAGCCTAACTGTTTTATTTCCCGCATTTGTTCTGCGGTAATCTCTTGTAAGGGGGTTGCTTTCAGGAATTTTTCCCCCTCAGTTAATTGTTGCAAGTGATGCAGAAACCAACAATCAATGCCAGTTAACTGATTCACCTCTTCCACACTCATTCCCAACTGAAAGGCATGGCGAATACTAAAGACGCGATCGGGGGTAGCCGTTCGTAAGCTAGCGCGAATTTGATTAAACGAGGGTAATTTTTCCGTTTGATCACAGCCCCATCCCATACGACCATTTTCCAGAGAACGCAAGGCCTTTTGGAAGGATTCACAGAAGGTGCGCCCAATTGCCATGGCTTCTCCCACTGCTTTCATTTGCGTGGTTAAGGTGGCAGTAGAACCAGGGAACTTTTCAAACGTAAAACGAGGCACTTTCGTGACCACATAATCAATAGTAGGTTCAAAGGAAGCCGGGGTTTTCTTGGTAATATCGTTGGGAATTTCATCTAGGGTGTAGCCCACAGCTAATTTGGCAGCGAATTTAGCAATGGGAAATCCCGTTGCTTTAGACGCCAGTGCCGAGGAACGGGAAACCCGGGGATTCATTTCAATGACGACTACTTCCCCATCCACGGGGTTAACCGCAAACTGAATATTAGAACCACCGGTTTCCACCCCAATTTCGCGAATAATTTGTTTAGAATAATCCCGCAGTCGTTGATATTCTTTATCCGTTAGGGTTTGCGACGGGGCAACCGTAATCGAGTCTCCTGTATGAACGCCCATGGGGTCAAAATTTTCAATGGAACAGATAATCACCACATTATCTGCCAAATCTCGCATCACTTCTAGTTCATATTCTTTCCACCCCAACAGCGAGCGTTCAATAATAATTTGCGAAACCGGACTCGCCTCTAATCCTTGCTGGGCTTTGTCTTCAAATTCTTCTTGATTATAAGCAATGCCTCCTCCGCTTCCCCCAAGCGTGTAAGCCGGGCGAATAATCATGGGATAACTCCCAATTTCTTGTTGCGCGATCGCGCGAGCCTCTTGAAGGCTACTCGCAATCCCAGAGGGACACACCGGAATATTAATCCGTTCCATGGCCTGTTTAAACAACTGGCGATCTTCAGCCATGCTAATAGCAGGGAGTTTTGCCCCAATTAAATCCACATGATACGTTTCCAAAATGCCAGCATTCGCTAAATCCACTGCCACATTGAGAGCCGTTTGTCCCCCCATGGTGGGCAATAGGGCATCCGGACGTTCCTTAGCAATAATTTTCTTAACAATGTCAGGGGTAAGGGGTTCAATATAAGTGCGTTCCGCCGTCTCCGGGTCTGTCATAATGGTGGCAGGATTAGAATTAACTAACACCACCTCATACCCTTCTTCCCGCAATGCTTTGCAGGCTTGCGTTCCAGAATAGTCGAACTCACAGGCTTGTCCGATAATAATCGGACCCGCACCAATCACCAGAATTTTTTGCAGATCACTACGACGGGGCATATTACTTCGCGCTTAGAACAATCAGAATCGAGATCATTTTATAGTACAAGTGGTTCTAAATGTATATAGCCAAGGCAAATAATTATTTAAATTGTCCTATATAGCCCGATCGCGCTACTAATGTCTTAACAACGCGATCGCGCCATAAAAACTACGCCAAAATAGCGGAACACTACTAGATTTTTGGCATTGCCTCTGATTCTAGAATTTACGAAATCCAAGATCACAACTAGAATAGGTAGGCAAGTCTTCAGTTAGCTTGGGGAATCATGGAGAATCTTTACGATTACATTTTGTCAGGGCTTGCGGAATATGTAACAGATGGGGATATTTATTCTTCTAGGTTTGCTGACTATGATATGAACCCTCAAGCCGCCCTAGATGCACCGCGCTGGCGATATTTAACGGATCAGCGAGTGGTT
>JAHEOB010000068.1 GCA_018610095.1 Halothece sp. MAG | reverse complement strand
GGAAAATGCCAATCATTTCCTGTTACATTCCAATAGAGCCGATCCACTTCCGAATCGGAGAAGTCCAGTTGTCGATCAATTTGATACTCAATAGTATAACTATAAGTATCAGCAGCTAGTTCCATTCCCTTGGATTCAATTTGGAGGCGTTTCTTATTTCCTTTATTTTTGACTTCATACTCAATGGGATTTTTATTTTTTGAAACTTCCACCACCTGAAACTGCATTGGTCCCATCATAAAAGGCGCATTTAAAGGAAACTCTCGATAGAATCCCTCCTCAATTTCTTCTCCAGTGGTTTTTACGTCAATGGTTTCTGTCACTTTTAAACTGGCATCTTTTTGGATAAAAATGTCACTTTGATAATTGACAATTTTTGCTGGTTTCTTGTCAGAATCCGCTTCTGTTTGCGCTTGCACCAGTTGAGACATACTGCCATTAAGCATGATCAGCGCAAGGCAACTGAGCAGCAATAAACGAACTCGCCGTAACCAAACACGGTAGCTCTTGTTAATCTTTGGAAAAGAAATAGTAGTCAACCGAGACAACCAGTTAGCAGTGACCATAAAAAAAATTAAGTAATGGTTCAGGTTTCACTTAACCGCAGATTTGCTAACAACTTCCTAGAAAATCCTGTACCTAATCTTGAAATATTACTAGAACTCATTGATTTAAAATTGTGAGGATACTGTATCGGGATCACTGTTATCGCCTTCACTCTCGGCTTGTTCTCCTTCTTCAATGACAATGACTGTGATATTATCTGAACCCCCATTTTCTTTGGCGGTTTCTATCAGTTGAGTCACTGCTTGTTCACAAGTATTTTTCTTGTCAAGATAAGCAGCAATACTCCGTTCCGACACTTCCCCAGTTAATCCATCACTACACAGTAATAAGCGATCGCCCAGTTGGACATTGATAAGATCAATATCAATACTATAAAGTTCTTGACGTCCAAGACATTGAGATAAGACGTGACGCCAAGGGTGAACTTCCGCTTCTTCTTTGGAGAGGCTCCCTGATTTTAAAGCCCATGCCACCCAAGTATGGTCTTCAGTTAGGGCATTTAATTGTTGGTCTCGCCAGAGATAAAGCCGAGAATCGCCCACATGAACACACCAACATTGCTCGTTGCGAAAGATCACCGCCACGACAGTTGTTCCCATCTCCGCTCGTTCGGGATGAGCTTGCTGATCTTCCAGAATTTTCTCGTTAGCCTGTTCCACGGCTTGTTTTAATAAGGTTTCTGAGTCAATGTCGGCGTTCCAATGAGTTTTCAAGTACTCGCTAATGGTATTGGTTGCAATTTTACTTGCTTCTTGTCCACCAGCATGTCCGCCCATGCCATCAGCTACAATAAAAAAACGGCCATCACTATCCCAATCAAAGCAGTCTTGATTGACGGCACGCATTAATCCAGTGTCGGTTCGCCCTTCAAAGCGACGTTTCATAGTTCTTTTTCGTGAATGATCGATGTACAAACAAGATTTAGCTTAATGTTACGTTTTTATTGCATTCGATCCCAACGATCAGCTCGTTTCAAGATGCGAATGAAATAAAATCCTGACCACCCAGCTGTCAAAGCGATGATAATAGCAATTGGCACTGCTCCATTGACATAAAGAAGGGTAGCGGAAACGGTAAACCCCGCCGTCAGCAGAGCGTAATTGGTTCCTAACTGATTTTCACTCATGCGACGGAGAATGCGATCCGTTTCGATGGAACGAACGCGCAAACGAACATCCCCTCGTTCTAATTTGTCGATGGTTTCTTCCATGCGACGGGGTAAACCAAGAGCAGTAGAACTTACTTGTCCCATTTGTCGGCCAATTTCATCGAAAAAGGTTTGGTTGTTGTTATAGTTGTTATCATTCATAAGCGTCATGGCATAGGGTTGAGCAACCTCCATAAAGTTAAAGTCGGGATCAAGACTTTTGCCCACTCCCTCTAGAGTGGAAAAAGCTCGCATGACAAAGGTAAATGTTGCTGGGAAACGGAAAGGATTATTATAGGCGATTTCATATAAGTCGTCACTGATCTCAGCCACAGATTGTTCCTCAAATGGCTCATCCATAAAGTTATCTAACATATATTGGATCGAACGGCGCACAGGCGTCATATCCCCAGTGGGAGCTAACGCCCCAAGCTCAACTAAAGAATTGAGAACGCGATCGCCGTTTCGTTCTGCAATCCCAAACAGCGTCTCCATTAATTGTTCTCGGACATTGCTTTTAATGTAGCCCATCATGCCAAAATCATAAAAAATCAGTTCCCCTTGAGGACTCACGGCTAAATTGCCTGGGTGGGGATCGGCATGAAAGAAGCCATCATCCAGTAACTGTTGTAAATAAGTTTCAGCGCCCAACCGAGCAATGACACTGCGTTGAACGCCTGCTGCATCCAAGGTGTCATGATCACTAACTTTAATGCCGGGAAGAAATTCTAAAGTTAATACCCGTAATGAGGTATAACGCCAATAAACCCGAGGAATCCTGACTTGTTTATGGGTTTGGAAGTTGCGACGAAACCGATCCGCATTACGCCCTTCATTGAGATAATCCGCTTCTTGCCACAGAATCCGACAACATTCTTCATAAATACCAATCCAATCCCGTCCCCTTCCCCAACGGGGATGGTTTTGAAAATAGCGAGCAATTCGTTCTAAGATTGCTAAATCAATGGTAAATAGTTTTCTTAAACCAGGGCGTTGCACTTTAACCACAACTGTTTCCCCTGTATGGAGTTGGGCTTTGTGAACTTGCCCTAAACTGGCAGAAGCAAGGGGCGTGGGATCAAAGCTGGCGAACAGCTCATTAACATTTTTTCCAAGCTCTTGCTTAATAATTTGTTCGGCCTGTTCATAGTCAAACGCGGGAACACGATCTTGGAGTTTTGATAATTCTTCCACATATTCGGTGGGAAAAATATCAGCGCGAGTGGAAAACAATTGCCCCACCTTGATAAAGGTTGGCCCTAATTCAAGGAGGCTTTCACGAATCCAACGTGCTCTTTTTTGACGGCGAGCATTTCGTTTTTCGTCACTATACCCACCGATATAACTCCATTTTTTCCCTTCTAACCAGAGTTTAAACAATAAAGTTAAGACAAATCGCCAAATATCAATTCGGCGACGCCATTGGGAATAGTTTTCGCGCTTCCAGCGATAGTCTTTTTTCTTTTTCCTTTTCCGCGAATCTGAGGGAGATGCGGAAAGGTTGGCTTGGTTTAGAGCCTG
>JAHEOB010000067.1 GCA_018610095.1 Halothece sp. MAG | reverse complement strand
TCTCCGGAACCGATGTTAATTTTTACCAATGATAATGCAACGGTGTATCGGATTTCCCAAAACTTTTTAATTCCTGCGATTACCCATCAAACTCCTGTTAAAGAACGGCACTTTATTCTACAAAAATTTAAAACAGGAGATTATAAAATCCTTGTTGCCTCTCATGTTCTCAATGAAGGGGTAGATGTTCCCGAAGCGAGAATTGCTATTATTTTATCAGGAACGGGCTCAACACGAGAATATGTGCAACGGTTAGGGCGTGTTTTAATAAAAGGAAATACCCCAGAAAAACAAGCGATTTTATATGAAGTGATTGCAGAAAATACCAGTGAAGAACGAACCTCGGAACGCCGACGAGGAAAATCCCATCAACGGGATATGTTTTCCCAGAAAAGAGATCAATCTTCTTCGCTTCCCAAAGCAGCAGAAAAAGGTGAAACCTATCAGATAGATCAACAGCAAGATTAACGCTAATCAAATATTAGATAATATAGCAGTAAAATCTGATTACTCTCGCCATGCACTAATCAGAGTGACAGGATTGAGTGGCGAAAAGCGAGTCAAATTAGCAATGGGAATGGAACGAGAAATTTGCACTTGTAGTGCCCGATCGCGCCATTGATTTTCTTTTAACCATTGTCGCGTTAATGCTAAATTTTCTAATGTAGCAAGGGCAAAAACGAGTTTTCCACCGGTTGCTAATTGTTTTTGACATTCATCTAAAATTTCCGTTAAATTGCCCCCTGTTCCACCAATAAATATTCGTTGCGGTGGTGCAGAATTGGGAACCGTTGTAGGCACTTTTCCTTGAATCGCTGCCACATTAGTAACATTTAATCGTTGACAATTTTGTTGAATCAGAGATACTCCCATTGCTGTTTGTTCGATGGCATAGATTTGAGAGGTGGGAAATAAACGGGCAATTTCAATGGCAACGGCACCCGTACCTGCCCCAATATCCCAAATAATTTGTTTTGGTTGTAATGCTAATTCTGCTAAAATAAGAGCGCGAATTTCCCGTTTTGTCATTAACCCTGGGCGATCAGGGAAACTTAAAAATACCTCATCAGATAATCCCAATTGTGGCAACGTTTCAACATCAGGAATGGGTGAAGCTTCTCGGAGTAATATCACCACATTTAAAAAGGAAAATTGACGATTCTTAACTGTTTCGACATCAAAGCATTGACAATTTTCTTCCTCTCCTTCTAAATTTTCGCAAACCCAAAATTGATAACGATAAGGTAAGTCTAATGCTGTCATTAATTGCGCGATCGCGCTTGGGCTATTTTGATAATCCGTTAGAATGCCAATTTTTTCATCGCCTCGTTGTAGTGCTTTAATTAACGCTTCTGTATTGCGCCCATGGGCACTAATTAAGGTTGCATCTTGCCAAGGAATTTTGACACGATTAAAGGCAAGTTGGAGAGAAGATAAATGAGGATAAAATACTAATTGATGGGGGGGGAAATGTTCTAATAATAATCGCCCTAAGCCAAAAAATAAGGGATCGCCACTGGTTAGAATGACAATCTGTTCTTGTGCTTGAAAATAACTTTGAATTTGCGCGATCGTTTCCTTAAAATTTCCTAACAGAATTTGTTTAGCAGTTGTATTCGGAAAATAACTTAATTGCCGTTCACTTCCTACTAATACTGTTGCTTGTTCGACAATGGTTTTCACGTCTTCAGTTAATCCCGCTTTGCCATTTAAACCCACACCTACCACATGGATTGGCGATACCTGTTTCATGATTGCTGCTGAGTTAAGACTAACAACGCATTGATAATCGCCCCAGCTACAGGGGAACCCCCTTTTCGCCCTTCAACCCGAATTTGGGGAATATGGGTGGCGGCAAGGGCTTGTTTTGACTCGATGACAGAGACAAATCCCACAGGGGCACCTACCACTAAACTGGGAGTGGCGATGCCTTGTTGAATGCCATCACACAATGCCAATAAAGCTGTTGGGGCATTGCCGATCACATAAATCCCTTGGGGATAACGGCTTAAACAATTGAATAATCCGGTTTCAGTGCGGGTTTTGCCGACATTTGCCGTTTCTGCTTGCTCGATCGCGCAGATTACGGGATTGTTGCACGTTTGATTGACCATTGTTTGAATACTTTGTTGAACCATCCTCACATCAACAATAATCGGTACTTGTTGCTGCAGGGCTTCCAAGGCAAGCGCGATCGCATTATCACTAAAATAGAATAGATTTAAAAACTCAAAATCTGCTGTTGCGTGAATCGCCCGCCGAATCACTTGATATTGGTTAGCAGAATAAGAATGTTCCCCAACTTCTTGATCAATGATGGCAAAACTTTGTTCCACAATGGGATGATTGAGGGAGGATTTTCCCATAATTAAAACTCACAATCTAACGATTTTTATCTTAATCAAGATTCCTTTTGACTAAAGGTGACAACAGGAAAATCAGGTTCACGGATAAAGGATGTCATATCCGAAAAGCGACGTAACTCTGCGCGCTCAATCGTTAAAATTTTAGGATCAGCTTCTAACCATTGATCATTAATGGTTGTTAAAATATTGCAAACTTCATCTTGTTCCGATTCTTGAATTTCTCGAGCAAAATAGCCTAAAGTAACATGGGCTAAAAAATAATAATGTTGTTCTAAACCTAATGATAATAAACCTTGGTTTTGATAAATGCAGCGACGTAATTGAATAACTTGCTGATAAGAGGTTTCATCTTTAGGAAGTAACGCAACAATAATGGCACGAGGACGAATAATAAATCCTAATAATTGCCATTGTAACGGCTTACAAGTAAAATTGTGATTTTGAAAATCTTCAAAGCTAGTGGCAATTTGATATTTTAATTGACTCTCAAACTGGGGATTTTGTTCGATGATCCTTTCAAAGGCATCTCCCCAAATTAAATCCGCTAAGGTAACATGAAAACTTCTTGCAGGAACCGGTAAAAGCCAATCTTCAGGCAATTTATTTAATAACCGTTGTTGGGTTTCGGCAAGATGTTCATAAAATTCAGAATTGGTTGTATCATCTTGATAAGGGGGCGTAATGACACTATAGCCTGGGAAGGATCGCGGTTTGACCTTTCCTTGTTCATCCCATTGAAATTTCGGTGATTCTTGAATATTTTTTAATTGCGTCGGATAGACAGTCGGCTGTGTTAATCGAGCAACTTGCTCGACATAACTTTGATATGCTTCGTCCAAGGTAAATTGATCTCCTAAAAACCCTTATATCACTACAATAAAGGAAAATGCTATCAAAACGATAACATCAGCAATGCCAGTTTACTTTTTTTGGGGGGAAGATGAATATCGCTTAACCCAAGCGGTTAGCGAACTACGGAAAACGGTGATTGATCCCGTTTGGGGAGAGTTTAATGAAGATATCATTGCCGGTGAGAAACCAGAAGCGGTGATGGAGGCAATTAACCAAGCGTTAACCCCGCCATTGGGAGGAGGGGGGCGTTTGGTATGGGTGCAGCAAACAACCATTGGGCAACAATGTTCTGATGAATTATTGTCAGAGTTGCAACGTAGCTTACCCCAACTTCCTGACACGTCTCATTTATTATTCACCAGTGATAAAAAACCCGACGGACGGTTAAAAGTTACCAAACTTTTAAAAGAGTATGCCACGATTCAGGAGTTTTCCTTAATTCCGCCATGGAAAACAGAACAGCTATTGGCGCAAGTAGAAACCATGGCGCACCAGAAAGGCGTTTCCTTAACGACATCTGCCAAGCAGCAATTAGTAAATGCCATTGGCAATGATACCCGTTTACTCGCCCAAGAGTTAGAAAAACTCTCCCTGTATCCGCAAGATGATCCTTTAGATGAAAGCGCGATCGCGCAATTAGTCAGTGGCAATACCCATCATAGTTTACAATTAGCAAAAACCATTCGCGATGGTGACACCAACCAAGCCCTAACTTTACTCAATGATTTATTAAACCGTAATGAACCAGCCCTAAAAATTGTTGCGGTATTAGTCGGGCAATTTCGCACTTGGTTTTGGGTGAAATTAATGCTGGAAAAAGGAGAACGAGATCAAAAAGTGATTGCCCAAGCAGCAGAAGTTCATAACCCGAAACGCGTTTATTTTCTTCGTCAAGAAGTACAAGGGATTTCCCTACAACAATTTGTTCGCCTCTTCCCTATTTTATTACAATTGGAAGCTGCACTCAAACAGGGAGAAAATCCACAAATGATCCTAGAAACGAAACTCGTCGAACTCTGTAAAATTTGTCAGTAAACCAATGCTCCTTAGCGATTACAACTCATTTAAAATGGCTATAGCAATGCTATTTTATTGTCAAATCAATAACTGGTCACTGCTAACGCAAACCAGCACAGTTGGTTGTTGCAATTTCTTAGGGATTGCTATTTATCTGCTGTTAAAAGGATTCCTGATTTGATGTTAGACACGTTAGTTTTTCCCATTGCCCAAATTTTCTCCGATCCCATTGAAGATCCAGTGGCCATTTTCTTAACCATTTTAGCCATTATGCTCCTTGCCCCACTCTTATTTGAAAGGCTACAATTGCCAGGATTAGTGGGGCTAATTTTAGCAGGTGTCATTGTAGGTCCCAATGTTTTAGGGTTACTGCAGCGAGATAGTACCATTATTTTATTAGGAACAGTGGGATTACTTTTTTTAATGTTTCTCGCTGGATTAGAAACTAGCCTTGATGATCTCAAAGACAGTGCCCAACAAGCAAGTTTTTTTGGTTTAATGACATTTCTCTTTCCAATGATTTTTGGGACATTGGGAATGTATTATTTATTAAATAATAGTATCTTAGCATCCATTTTAGTTGCCTCTGCCTTTGCCTCTCACACCTTAATTGCCTTACCGATTTTAAGTAAATTAGGTATCATGAAATCTCAACCCGTCAAATTGACACTGGGGGCAACTTTAATTACAAATGTTCTTGCTTTACTGGTATTAGCAGTTGTTTTGAAAGCTAACGATGATGGATTAACCATTCGTTTTTGGTTGTTTTTAATTCCTGCTTTAGCCATTTACACGTTTGCGACACTCTGGGGCGTTCCTAAACTTGGACGATGGTTTTTTAGTCAATTTGGACGAGATGAAAGTGCGGAATTTATTTTTGTTTTAGCCACCCTATTTGTGGTTTCTTATGTCGCTAGTTTAATTCAAATTGAACCCATTCTTGGGGCGTTTTTAGCAGGCATTGCGATTACACAAATTATTCCCCAAGTAAGTCCGTTAATGAATCGGATACAATTTATTGGGAATACCTTATTTGTTCCCTTTTTCCTGATTTCAGTTGGGATGTTAATTGATCCCCTTATTTTTATAAAACAACCTCGATCCCTTTTAGTGGCAACGGTCATTCTTGTTATTGAACTGATTAGTAAATACATGGCAGCTTGGATTTCTGGTAAACTATTTAAAATTCAATTTCCTGGAATTATGGTTATGTTTGGGTTGAGTGCTGCCCAAGCTGCCTCCACCCTAGCAGCCGTTGAAATTGCCCATAAACCAGGTAAGGACTCAGGTATTGTTGATGAGGTGATTCTCAACGGTATTGTTGGCATGATTTTAGTTACCTGTATTGCTTCTCCATGGATTACTCAACGTTGGGGAGAGCAATTTGAGCCTCAAAGTAATACACCCAATGAAAAGGAATATGTATTTAGCTATAGTAAACCCCTTGCCCAACGCGTTTTAGTTCCCGTTGCCAATCCCGATACCGAAGATAATCTACTTCAACTGGCAATTATTCTTGCTAAAAATACTCAAGGAACCGTGTTACCGCTTCATATTTTATCGGATAAAACAGGGGTGATTAAACAAGATGATCGAAACTTACAAATGCAGCTCTTATCCAATGCAGAAATGGTCGCCCATGCTGCGGTTGCAGAAGTCGAACCCATTGGCCGAATTGATGATAGCATCGATCGCGGCATTATTAGAACCGCGTTTGAATATAATGCTACGTTAATTATTTCTGGTTGGAAAGGATATTCCACTCAAAAAGAAAACTTTTTCGGAGGCGTTCTCGATCGCATCATTAAAGGTTCCCCTGTTCCTTTATTAGTCACTCACTTTACTCATCCCATTGCAAATACGGAACGAGTCGTCGTTGCTATCACCGATCAAGAAGTTTATTCTCAGAATCTTAGAATGACTGCAATTATTGCAAATAATGTCGCCAGTTCTCTCAAGGCAACCATGCAGTTGCTACTCATTCCAGTTACCAGTTCGCCATTTCGCCAAAAAGCACCTCGAACTTTAGGATTTAATACCGATAATGGGATTATTCAAATTCAAGGAAATCCCATAAAAGACATCTCTAACCTACTTGAAGAAAATGATATCCTTATTTTAAATACTCACACTCAAATGAATAGTTTACTCAATGTTTCCAAACAGTTAGAACGACCGGAATCTATTTTAAAAAATCGTCCTGATACCTCCATGATTATTATTAATTTTCCGAATCCGATTTATTAAGTTAGCGATCGCAATTCCAACTCAGTTGTAAATGTTTGGTGTCTGAGCCAACCCAAAACCTTATTTTTACAAAATATTTTAGTGGATTAGAGATCGTTTAAATTACACTGGCGACTTATCAAACACCCTCTTAAAAAAGGAACTCAAGTAATGGTGTCGGTGTCATGGGAAATGGTTAAAATTTCAATGTCACTAATATAAGGAGATGACAATGAGAACTTTACTTATTTTGGGAACCACTTTGGCACTACTGACGCCAGTGTCTCAGCCAGCTTTAGCTGATGATAAACCGCCTCGTGGTCGCAAGCCCCTCTCTGAAATTATCGCTAATCTAGAAAAGCGAGGCTATCTTCCAGCAGAGATCGAATACGAAGACGGTTTTTGGGAAGTAGAAGCCTATCGAAGTGGTACAGAATTTAAATTCCTAATTAATGCTCAATCAGGAAGGATTGTATCTAGAGAAGCAGATGATTAATTTTTGTTGCTAATTAATTCCCTTTAGGATTTTCTAATTGTTGTTAATCCGTCAATGATGATTGTTATTCCGAGTAACACAATCATTGGCGGTTAACTCTACTTTAGTGATATTATTTAAGATTTTACTCTCGATTGACAATTTTTTGATGACCTAGTCTTTTAATTGCAAAAATTACCGCTATCAAATATCCAATTTTTAACCTT